>PLDE01000104.1 GCA_003135035.1 Candidatus Dormiibacterota bacterium
CCGGCTTCATCGCGGCCACCCGGATTCCCTATCCCCACCAACTCCTTCCCGAGTCGGTGCTGGGGATCGCGCTGGCTGTCCTTCTGCTGGGACTGTTCACGACCACGGCGCGACGCGACGCCATTCTTCAGGTGACCGGTCTTTTGGCGGCTGAGAATGGTCTGCTCCTGGTCGGTCTGGTGCTGGCTCCCAGCCTCAGCCTGCTGATTGAATTCGCCATCGTTCTCGACGTCCTGATTGCCGTCTTGGTGATGGGTTTCCTGGTCGCGCGGATGCACCAGGAGGTCTCCAGCACGGACACCACCGAGCTCACCCGGTTGCGGGGATGATCAACTCCTGCCTGCTGCTCGCGCTGCTGGGGGTGCCTTTGCTGGCCGTCCTCGCCAGTGTCCTCGTCCGTAGCGACCGCACCCGCTATGCCCTGGTCGTTCCCAGCGCGCTGATCACCTTCGGTCTGGCCTTGACCTTGATTGCGCGGGTTCTCAGCGGAGGTCCGATCCGGGCGCTGGGTGACTGGCTCTACCTGGACGACCTCAACGCCATGGTGCTGCTGGTGGTGATGTTCGTCTCGACCCTGGCCGGGGCGTATTCGGTCGCCTACTTCCGCTCTTCCGAGCAGGGTCACGTGCTCCGACCCGGTGAGTTGCGCAAGTACTTCTCGCTCTTCCACCTCTTCACCTTCACCATGGTGCTGGCCACCGTGTCCGGCAACCTAGCCCTGCTCTGGACCGCGGTGACCGCGACCACCTTCGCTTCGGCTCCTTTGGTCGACTTCTACGGATCGCGCGAACCACTGGAGGCGGCCTGGAAGTTCCTCGTCCTGGCGGTGGCGGGCGAGCTGATCGCACTCTTGGGCTTTCTGCTCCTGTACGCGTCGGGAATCGCAGCCCTGGGCTCTTCCTACAACTTCTCCATCCCGGTCCTGGGGGCGTCGGCCGCGCAGCTCTCCCCCGAACTGGCGGGGTTGGGGTTCATGCTGGTCCTGGTCGGCTTCGGCACCAAGGCGGGCCTGGCGCCGATGCACACCTGGCTGCCCGATGCCCACAGCCAGGCGCCGGCGCCGGTGTGCGCCATGCTCTCCGGGGCCGAGCTGAACTGCGCCATGCTGGCCATCGTCCGGGTTCTCTCCCTGGCTAGCCCGTCGGCCGGCGCCCGGGCGGGAGATCTCCACGCGGCGCTGCTGGGATTCGGTCTGCTGTCGATGACGGTGGGCGTGGTATTCCTGATTTCGCAACGCAATTTCAAGCGTTTACTGGCCTACTCCTCGGTCGAGCAGATGGGTCTGATCGCCGCCGGCTTTGGCATCGGAGCCCCCCTGGCGGTGGTGGGCGCCTTGCTCCAGATGTTCACCCACAGCCTGGCCAAGTCGCTGATGTTCTTCAACGCCGGCAACCTGCTGCTGCGGTTTCGCACCACCACCATCGCCGAGGTCCGCGGCGTCGTGCGTCTGGCCCCGGTCACCGCGGTCCTGCTCATCGCCGGTGCCTTGGCGATCGCGGGGGCGCCCCCGTTTGGCCTCTTCGTGTCCGAGTTCTCGATTGTGCGCTCGGCCCTGGGCCAGCCCAACTGGGGGGCGGGTGCGCTCATCGCCGCCCTCCTCCTGGTTGGATTCATCGCTCTGGTCGCGCCCTTCAGTCGGATGACCTTCGGCGGAGGCGATGCTCCGTCTGCGCAACCGCGAGCTGAGCTGGAACTCGGGGTGCTGGCCCCGGGTTTTGCGCTCCTGGCTGCGGTTTTGGTCCTCGGCTTCTGGATCCCCGGTCCACTCCACGCCTTGCTGATCGGGGCCAGCCACGTGGTCGCCAGATGAGCGGTGCACTGGCGCGGTTGGCGTCGGCGGCAGGATTGCAACTGGAGTGGTACGGCGGCGACCAAGCCCACGCCGCCGTGCCCGGCGCGGAGTTCTCTGAGCTGGTCAGCGCGCTGGCGCGAAGGGCCACCCTCTCCGACCTCTTCGCCACCACCACCATCAAGACCCCGCCCCGACTGACCGCAGTTCTCCAGGTGGCCGATGATCCCGCCTGGCTGCTGCTCACCGCCGATTTGGAGTCGACGCGGTTCGCCTCCTTGACCGCGCAGGTACACGCGGCCAGCTGGTATGAGCGCGAGATTTTCGAGATGCACGGGCTCGAGCCCGTCGGCCATCCCGCGCTGGGACCGTTGCGGCTGCATCACCGGCCGGAGGATCAGCCCCCGGTGCCGGATGGGCGGGGCGAGACGGCAGCCGTGCCGTCCCGAATCAACTCGCGCCGGCGCACCCCCTCGGTCACCGGCCAGGGGGTCTTCCAATTGCCCCTGGGACCGGTCCGCAGCGGACCCCAGGAGTCGGCTGAGTTCCTCTTCTACTCCGGGGGCGAGGACATCGTCGAGGTGGACCTTCGTCTCGGCTTCAAATACCGCGCCATCGAGCTGCTCGCCGAGGGTCTGCGAGCAGACCAGGCGATTCAGCTGGCCGAGCGCCTGGCCGGCACCTCCGCCTTTGCCAACGGTCTGGCCTTCACCCGGGCTGTTGAGCGGGTGAGCGGAGTCGATGTCAGCCCGGTGGCCGAGTCCACCCGAGCCTTGCTGGGAGAAGTGGAGCGCCTCCACAACCACTTCGGGAGCATCGCTCGGCTGGCCGAGGCCACCGGGCTCCTGGTCGCGGCCGCCCAGTACGGTCTGCTCAAGGAGGAGACGCTCCGGACCGCCGGGCGACTCTGCGGCCACCGCTACCTGCGGGGAGTTCTCCGCGTCGGCGGCGTGCAAGTGGTGCCCGGGGCCGACGCCCGCGCCCAGCTGCAAGCTCAGATCGGTGACTGGACCCAGCGTTCCGACCGGCTGACGCGGCTGCTCGAGCAAACCTCCACCTTCCTGGATCGCCTCGATACCACAGCGGTGTTGCTCCCCGACTACGCCTCCGAGCACAACCTGGTGGGACCGGTGGGGCGCGCTTCCGGCATTGACCGTGACGTTCGCCGCGACCATCCCTATGCGGCCTATGGGTCGGTGGAATTCGATGTGCCCACCGTGGCCGACGGTGATGCGGAGGCGCGCTTTCAGGTGTTTTCACGCGAGCTGAAGCAGTCGCTGGGGATCATCCGGCAGCTTCTCGAGCACTGGCCCGCCGACCGCGAGGAGCCGGGTGTCACCGCCTGGCACGAGGGCTCAGCGCTGGGCTGGGCTGAGGCACCGGGAGGCGAGTGCCTGCACTGGGTGGACCTGGATGGGCAAGGCCGGTTGCTGCGCTGGCGGGCCCGGCCGCCCGCGGTGGTCAATTGGCACCCCTTTGCCCACGCCTGCGGGAGCGGCAACAACCTGACCGACTACCCGGTGATTGAGGCGAGTTTCTCAATCTCGGCCGCGGAGTTTGATCGATGAGCCGGTGGATTGCCAAGGGGCTGAGGACAGGAATCCGCACCACCCGCTTTCCCCAGGCGGGGGTGCGTGGAGAGGAGGGTGCGCCCTCGGCCATCCGATTGCGCTGGCAGGGCCTCACCGCGGTAGAGGGCCTGGAGGCGGCAGCCATCTGCCCGACCTCGGCGATCGAGACAAGCGGAACTGCAGAGGAAGGCGAACTCCGCTTCGACGCCGGCGCCTGCATCCTCTGTGGCCGATGCACTCGGCGCTTCCCGGATGCGTTCACGCCGGTTGAGAACCCGCGGGTCGCTGTCCGCAGCCGCGACCAGCTGCGGACAACGCTCAGATGGGAGAGGGGTGAGGCTCCGGCTCCGGTGGCACTGGCAGCCGCGGCAAGTGCCGTCCAGCAAGCCGGGCTGCGGCTCTTTCGCCACTCCCTGCACATCCGCCACGTGGACGCCGGCTCCTGCAACGGTTGCGAATCCGAGCTGCAGATGCTGAGTGCCCCCTACGCCGATCTCCATCGTCTGGGACTCTTCTTCACCCCGACCCCCCGCCACGCCGACCTGCTGCTGGTCACCGGGGTGGTGACTGAGAACATGAAGGCACCGCTGCTGGAAACCTACGCGGCGATGCCGGCGCCCAAGCTGGTGATCGCGGCCGGTGCCTGCGCGATTAGCGGCGGTAGCTTTGCCGGGGGCCCGACGACGGTGGGACCGCTCGACCGCTTGCTCCGGGTCGATGCCTATGTACCGGGCTGTCCCCCCACCCCGCAGGCGCTTCTGCACGGGCTCCTACTGGTTCTGGGACGCGCTTCCCAGGGCTACCGAGCCGACCAGGAGGATCAAGGTGGGGCTTGAGCTGCTGGCGGCTGCGCTTGCCTGTTACACCCTGGCCGGACTGCTCGGACTGGGAGTTCTGCGCTGGCGCTTCCTGGCCGATCTGTCCGCCGCGGCGGCGATCGTCGCGGGCGTGCTGGTGGTGGTCACCGCTGCCTTCTGGCTGGGCGGTTCCCGGGCCAGCCTGACCCTGCCGATCAGCACCCCGATCGGCGGTTTGGCCTTCCGTGCGACCCCTCTGGCCGGAACATTCCTACTGCTCAGCGGCGTGGTCGGTACCGGGATCTCCCTCTACACCGCTGGTTATGCGCCCCACGTTGGTGGTCCTCTCCGCCAGGCCACCCTGCACAGTCTTCTCAACCTCAGTTTCGCCGCGATCCTGCTGCTGCTGGCCGCCGCCAACGCCTTCTCCTTCCTGCTCGCTTGGGAGGTGATGGTGATCTCCACCTACGTCCTGGTCAGCTTGGAGTTCGATCGTCCCGGGCGTCCTCAGGCAGCCTTTTTGATGCTGGCGCTCAGCAAGATTGGATTCATCGCCATGGCTGTCGGGTTCATCGCCGTGGGGGCGCTCCAGAGTGGCGTTTCCTTCGCGACGCTGGCCCACCATCCGGTCGCGAGCGGGGTCCTGGCTTCGGCCGCCTTCGTGCTCTTCCTGGTCGGATTCGGCGTCAAGGCGGGGTTGGTTCCCTGGCAAGGATGGCTGCCCGAAGCGCACCCGGCGGCCCCGGCGAACGTGTCGGCCGCGCTCTCCGGCGTGGTCGTGTCGATGGGCATCTACGGCTTGGTGCTGAGCGTCATCACCCTGCTCCCCGCGCCCGCCGACTGGTGGGGTTACCTCGCCCTCGGGCTGGGCGTCGTCACCGCCGCCTACGGCGTTCTCTTCTCACTCCTGGTGCCCAACTTGAAACGGATGCTCGCCTACAGCACCATCGAGAACCTGGGATTCATGGTGGCCATGCTGGGTCTGTCGCTGGTCTTCGCCAGCAGTCACCAGCGCCTTCTGGCCGCCGCCGCCCTGGTGGTGGTGATTCTTCACGCCTTCTACCACGCCCTGCTCAAGAGCACCCTGTTCATGGGCGCTGGCTGTGTCGACGTGGGCGCCCACGGACTCGACATGGACCGTCTCGGGGGGCTGGCTCGGCGGATGCGCTGGACGACGCTCTTGTTCTTCATCGGGGCCATGGGGCTGGCCGGGGTCCCGCCCCTGAACGGGTTCCAGACCGAGTGGCTGGGTCTGCAGATGCTGATCCGTTCCCGGGTGCTGAGCAGTCCCGAGAGCCGTGTCTATATGGCCACCGCGGGCATGCTCCTGACGCTGACTTTCGCCCTCGCGGCCACCGCCTATGTCCGGGTCTTCGGCGGCGCCTTCCTGGGCGCGCCGCGCAGTCAGCGGGCCGCCCAAGCCATCGAGGTTCCCCTGACCATGCGGTTGGGCATGCTGGTCACCGCCGGCGTCGCCGTGATCACCGCCCTGATACCGCCGATCGGCATCGGGGAGGCGGTGGCCTCGGCCGAGGGCGCCACCCATACCCCCGGGCTGCTCAACGCGCTGCTGCCTCCCTTCCTTCGCCACCCGACTGAGTTTGCCCTGCCAATTCGGGTAGGAGGAACCTTCCTCAGTCAGATCCTGCACAACAACGGAATGGTGATTGTGCCCACCAGCTTCAGCTACGCTTTCATCTCGCCGACGTTCATTTTCCTGAGCCTGGTCTGCATCATCGCCCTGACCGCGCTTGCCCTGCGCCTGCTCGGCCGGCGGGTCCGGCGGGAGAGCGACGTTTGGATCGGCGGCGGCGGCGAGTACCGGGCGTCGATGCAGTACACGGCGAGCGGATTCACGAATCTTTTCCGTTCGACCTTCGGCGGTGTGTTTCGGGACCAGCGGGACATTCAGCGCGACTACCACCAGGCGCCCTTCTTCACCCACTCGGTGCGCTATGTACGCCGAGTGATTGAGCCGGTCGAGACCTATCTCTATCGGCCTACCGTCACCATTGCCGGTCAAATTTCCCGCGCCGCCGGGCGCTTCCAGTCAGGCCATGTCAGCCTCTACCTGCTCTACTTGGTGGCGGTCTTCGTTCTGATTCTGCTGATCCACTGAGGCACGACGGTCGGGCACAACCCGGTGCAGCCAGGTTCTAGCTGCCGTGGCCGCTGCCTTGCAACCTCAACCGGTCTCTTCTCCTGGCTGCCGCTGATCGTGCTTGCCCTGCTGTCCCCGTCAGCCAGAGATGGTCGCCTCGCTGGAGCTCTCCAGAAAGAGCGGCCTCGAGGGGATCCGCGGAGAGCCCCTGCTCCAGGTCCTGAGACACCACCGAGGCGTAGTGGTCCAGGGTGGTCGAGGGGCGGGCGTGCCCAAGCGCCTTGGACACCAGCAGGAGTGGCACTCCGGCGCGCAACCAGCGGGCGCAGGCGGCGTGGCGGAGCTGGTGGGGACTGATTCGGGGCAGGCCTCCGAGATCGCAGCAGTCGTCGAGGAGTTCGCGCAAGCGGCGGCGGCTGAGACGCCCCTGGCGGGAGCGGAAGAGGGGCGCGTCCGGGCCCTCGATCCGCCGCTCGACGATCTCGCCGTCCAACTCCTGCAGAAGAGAGGGAGGCAAGGGCACCCAGCGCTCCCCGGTCTTGCCCCGGAGTTGAAGCTTGCCCTGCTGCAGGGAGGAGAGATTGCAGCTGAGCAGCTCACCCGGGCGGGCCCCGGTTGCCAGGAGCAGCGAGACCAGCAGGCGGGACCGGTGAGTGGGCGCGGCGGCGAGGAGGCGCAACTGGTCGTCCAGGGAGAGCGCTGGGCGAGGTTGGTGCGGGGGTAGGGGCTGCAGTCTGATTGCTCGCTCGAGGTCGGGCTCGGCCCAACCGCAGCCAGCCAGGAAGCGGAGGAATTGGCGGACCAAAAGCAGCCGGTGGTGACGGGTAGTGGGAGCCAATCGGGCCAGTGAGGCCTGGTACTGATAGAGGTGCTCCCAGTCCAGCTGGGCGCAGGCGGTGACATCGTTCTCCGCTAGGTGGAGGAGGAGGCTTCGGAGCACGCCCCGGTACTCCTTCTTGCTGCTCTCCTGGTTGGCGGCCGCGGAGAACAGTTCTGCCGCGAAGAGAAGCGACCGCTCGCTCCGCGCCGGCCTCATCTGGCTCACCGAAGAGATGTCCCTTTCGACCCCGGGTCAGGGCCGAGTCCAGAGCTGATCCCGCGCCGTGCCTCTGACTCCACTGTGTGAGGGGGGTCTCCGCAGCTCGCGAAGACTCGGGCCGAGCACTCCGGCTTTTCTCAGCAGACCGGGGCGGACACGCTCATGATCCGCAGGAAGGCGCCCCGCGCGCTGTCCGGGAAGCGTGCCCGCCGCCGCTTGGATTTGGCTTGGATGCAGCGGCGAGAGCCCATTCGCTCACCTAGACTGCCCACCACCAGCGATCAACAAGGGGCGGTGGCAGTGGAGATGCGAATCCTCGGCCCTCTCGAGGTGGAGGGGGTCGAGAAGCGTGACCTGGGCGGTCAGCGACAGCAGAGTGTGCTGGTTCTGTTGGCCTTGAGTCGGGGCGGATGGGTCTCCCGGGACCGGATCGTGGCCGGCGTCTGGGACGACCCCCCGGCTAGTGCCGTATCGACGCTCCAGGGGTACGTCTCACATCTCCGCTCGGCACTGGAGCGTTCCCCGCTTCAGCTCGAGTCGCGCCAAGCCGAATACGCGCTCCACGGGGGCGAATTGCTGCTCGACTCCGAGCGCTTCGAAGCCGCCTCGGAGTCGGCCCGGGGATGGCTGGCGGAGGGTTCGCAACCGGCCATCCGCAGTGCCATGGCCGAGTTGGTCAGTGCTCTCGACCTATGGCGCGGGCCGGCGCTCGAGGGGTTCCGCGATCAGCCCTTTGCCGCCCCGGAAGCGGCCCGGCTTGACGCCCTCCGCCTGCGCTCGCAGATCGATCACCTGCATGCTGCCATCGCCCTTGGGGAGGAGAGCCTGGCCCTGCCCCAGCTGGAGTCGCTGGTCCTCGTCCACCCCTTCGATGAGGAGGCCCGCGCTCTCCAGATCCTGGCTCTCTACCGCAGCGGCCGCCAGGTGGATGCCCTGGCCGCCTATCGGGGCTACCGGCGCCAGCTGTCGAGAGAGATGGCACTCGAGCCGGGACCACGTTTGCGCGAACTTGAGCGGGCTGTCCTCAAGCACGACAATCGACTGCTCGGTCTCGGCTGGCTCGCCCCGGCGGCGACCCGTCAAGCTCTCGACCCCACGGCGGGTGCCGCTGGCGGGCCGATAGCGATCCCGACACTACCGACCTGGACGACCTCCTTCGTGGGCCGCCGGGCAGAGCTGCGGAACTTGGCGGCGGCCCTCGAGTCCCGGCGCATGATCACCATCATCGGGCCCGGCGGGAGTGGCAAAACCCGCCTGGCAGTAGCCGCCGGCGACCTCTATCCGGCGGCTCAGGGGGCGGTCTTCGTCGACGTCGGCAGGCTCAGCGATCCCGCCCGGGTGGTGGGGGCGGTCGCCGCTGCCTTTCAGGCCGAGGGCCCGGCGGTGACCGCTGCCGAGCTCGCTCGGGCACTTGCCCAGGAGCCGACGCTGGTCATCCTGGACGGTTGCGAGCACATGACTTCGGCCGTCAGCGCTCTCTGCGACGCCCTCCTCCAAGGCTCGCGCCAACTTCGCCTGCTGGCGACCAGCCGGCAACCGCTCGAGGTTGAAGGGGAGCGCCTGATTGAGCTGCCGCCGATGAGTCTTGCTCCAGATCTTGAGGCGGCTGACGCCCCTGATTCCCTTGGCGACGCGGTTGAACTCTTCCTGGACCGAGCTCAGCTGCCCCTCGACCGGGCCGGGCTGGAGAAGGGGGACCTCGATCTCATCGCCGCCATCTGCCGGCGCCTCGAGGGACTGCCCCTGGCGATCGAGCTGGCCGCGGTGAGCGCCCGGACCCTGGCCCTCTCCGACCTGGCGGAGCGACTGCAAAGTGGCATCTCAGCCCTCGATGGCGAAACCGACTCGCCGGGTCAGGGGGGGCAGACCCTGCGGGGGACGCTCGACTGGAGCTACCGCTTGCTGACCCCAGATCAGCAGTTGCTGCTGCGCCGGCTGGGTGTCTTCCGCGGCCCCTTCGACATCGCCTCGGTCGAGGCGGTTCTCAGCGGTGGCTTTGCGTCCGGGGAGGAGGTCGCCGGCACCCTGGCCCAGCTGGTGGGGAGGTCGCTGGTGGCGCGCCGCCCGGGGCCGACGGTTCGCCAGTACACCCTCCTGGAAGCAACCAGGGAGTTCGCCCTCGAGCGAGCGGAAGCGGCCGCGGAGTTGGACCTGGCCCGGAGCCGCCACGCCGCCCTCTTCCTGGAGTTCGGCATCGCCGCCGGGGCCGCGCTCAGTGGCCCCTCGGCTCCGCGCTGGATCGCCCAGCTGGACCTGGCGGAGCCGGATCTCCTGGCGGCGGCCGATGAACTCCGCCGCTCGGGAGCCCTGGAGGATGCCGCTCGACTCGAGCTGGCCCTGGCCGGTTACGCCCTGGGTCGCTACCGGCTGGTCCAGATTCGCCACCGGCTGGCAACTCTGGGCGGGGATATTCGGCTCTCTCCTGAAACGCGGCTGGAAGTCCTCCGCCGCCAGGGGCAGGCGGAGTTCCTAGCCGACGACTTCGACGCTGCTGATGAGACCTTCGCCGCGGCGCTGGCGATCGCCGGGGCGGCCCAACTCGCCGGGCCCCAGGTACGCCTGAGGGTCCACCAGGCGGAGGTGCTCCGGGCCCGCAACGCCGACGCCGAGCAGACCCTCTCTCTACTCCACTCCCTGGTGGAAGAAGCCAGGGCGCTGGACCAGGTTGAGGCGGAGATCGAAGCCGAGCGGATAAGNNCGCTCATCGGCTGGCCCAGCGCCACGGCCTGGTGCGCAGCCTGGCCGACACCCAGAACGCTCTCTCGGGAATCCTCCGTGACCTCGGAGAGCTGACCGTCGCTGAGGAGTTCCTCGACTTCGCGGGAGCCTACTTCAGAGCCATCGACGACCCTCTGGAGTCCGCCTACAACGTGTACTCGCGGGCCAGGGTCGCCCTGCTGCGAGGCGATCCCCGCCAGGCTCTGGAGCTGGGCGAGGAGAGCCTGCGCCGTTTCGCGCTCATCTCCGAGACCTGGGGCGTGGCGATGGCGGAGCGGCTTCTGGGTGAGGCAGCGCTGGCGGCCGGCGACACCGAGGAGGCGAGGCGCTGGCTCGAGAGTGCGCTCAACCGTCTGGAGGAGCGCGGCTTCGCCTCCGACATCGTCGCCGTCTCCGAGGGGCTGGCCCGGCTGGCTCTAGCCGAGAACGACTTCGAAGCGGCGGCAACCACCTGCCGGGAAGCGCTGGCCCGGCTCAGCAGCGACGGTCGGAGTCGCTACCGCGCACCTTTGCTGAGCTCGCTTTCGCGCGCCGAGCTGGCGCTGGGCCAGCCCCTAGCCGCTCTCCAGACGGCGCAAGTTGCCGTCAAGGAGGCGGAGGCATCAGGCGCACCCGGCGCGCTCAAGGAGGCCCGGGCGGCACTGGCCGCGGTCCAGGCAGGCAAGCCCGCGTCGCCGAGGCCACCCGACGAGGCGGTGGAGCGGGACGATTCCGATCTACCGAGGTAGAGGGGGAGGACCGGGGCGCTCCGGTCTGGGTTGGCCCGACATGAATCCCGGACGTGAGTCAGCAGCGGGAGTCCCCGGGCTCAGGAGGTGGCCGGAGCGGATCCCTGGTCCAGCGAGCCGGTCGCTCGGAAGATGACCCAGCTGAAGCAGAGAAGGGCTACGGCCAGGCCGGCGGCCATGATCATGGAACTGACATTCTGACCGTAGCTGAGGAAGGAGGCGCCATTGAAACCCGCCGCCACCACCGCCAGAACTCCCAGCACCGTTACCGAGCGGAGGCCCGAATTCGGCACCCGGAATGCGAGAGCCGCCAGCGTTAGGGAGCCGAGCAGGATGAGGATGCCGAGGGACAAGTGGGCGGCAAGAAGACCCCCATGCGAAATTCCCCAGAGAAGACTTTGCCAGGCCCGGCCGAAGTACTCCGAGCCACCGCTGCCGGGGTGGTGATGGGGGATGGCCACGAAGAGGTTGAGCAGCATCCCGAGGAGGTATTCGACCACACACAGCCCGACCAAACCGAGGCCCAGGCGGCGGAGACCTGTCATTTCTGAGCACCGAGGTGCAACGGCCGTGGCCTACAGTTCCCCACCTGCCAAGTATCGAGCTGACGCCACTGCTGCTGGCCCGTGACGAGCCGCTCTTCGGTCCCTGCAGCGCATTGTTCGGGATGGCCCACGACTAGGCGGGTCGCCACTTGGATTTCGCTTGGACGCTGAGAGAGCGGTGAGAACAGGAAGTTGGAGCGGACAGCAGTCAGGCCCTTTTGGGGTTGACGTTACCGGGCCGACCACCGACACTCGCGGCGCTGATGAGAAGTTCCCAGCGATTCCCAAGGCCGTGGACCTGGCTCGGCGGCACGGTCGTCGCCGTGGTGGTCGGGAGTGGTCTGCTGGCCGGATGTGGAGCTGGGCCAGCCCTGGCGGCTGCCCCGCGGTCGGCTCCTCTGGTGGCGCTGGCGGCCAGCTCGGCCTGGAAGCAGGCGGCCCCTGCGAGGGGCGCTAAGCGCAACGACATGATCTTTGCGATCAGCTGCGCCGATGCGGCTCACTGCTGGGCGGTCGGCGACCACGGCCAGGGATCCAACACCCTCTCTCTGGTCGAGGCCTACCAGGGAACCCGCTGGGCCGTGCAGAGCAGCCCCAATGTCAGCAATTCGGTGACCGGCTTCTACCAGGACGAGCTCTATGGGATCGCCTGTCCGTCGGCCACGGATTGCTGGGCCGTCGGCGACTACTACGAGAACAGCCCGGGGGAGATTCCCCTGATCGAGCACTACGACGGCTCCGCCTGGTCCATCGTTACGGGACCCACCAACGCCGCCCTCAACTTCAGCGGCGCAACGCTCGATGGCATCAGCTGTCTCAGCAGCAATGACTGCTGGGCGGTGGGCGAGGGCAGCGACACCCTGGTCGAGCAGTACAACGGCAGCACCTGGTCGATCGTCCCCAGCGCCCAGGCGGGCAACCCCGGCACCGATCGCCTCAGTGCGGTGACCTGCTCCAGCGCCGACGCCTGCTGGGCGGTCGGGACGCAGGACTACAGCGACACCTATGCGGGTCCGATCACCGGCCAGCCCCTGATCGAGTCCTACAACGGCGCCAGCTGGACGGTGGTCGCCAGCCCCAGTCTGCGCACCCAGACCCAGAACCAACTGCTGGGCGTGAGCTGCCGGAGCGCCAACTCCTGCTTGGCGGTGGGCAGCCTCGGCCTGCTCTATCGCAAGAAGCACACGATCTACAGTTCCGAGCCCTTGATTGAGCAGCTCAGTGCGGGGACCTGGCGGGTCGCCCAGGACCAGGTCCCCAGTGGGGGCTACCTGGGCGGGATCAGCTGCCCGACGTCGAGCAGCTGCTGGGCGGCCGGAGGCGACAACGCCGAGAAGGGGATGGTCGAGTCCCTGAGCGGGTCGCACTGGGTCGCCAAGACGGGAGTCGCCCGGCTCGGCCTCAACACCGTGGCCTGTCTGAGCAGCAGCGACTGCTGGGCGGTGGGGCCGGCATCCGGGCAACCGGCGCCGTCCAACAGCTCGACCACCTTCGTCCACAACTAGCGCCCGGGAGACCGCTGCCCAGACCTCGGCTGGGGGGACTCACTCGGGCCCTTGGCCGGTCGCTGCTCTGGGCAAGCGTTCTTGCCGAGCGATTGCACTGGTCTCCCGTCCCCGGGCCCAGCTGACCCCTACTCCAGGCCATGCCAGCCCCAGTGGGGCATGGCCAGGTCCTCGGGTACCTCTGAATTGGGCGCGGCATACAGCTCAACCTCGCTGGTGGCCCACTCCATGTAGCGGCGCAGGCCGAGGCGGAAGTCGGGGTCGTCGGGACATCAGGCGTCGTCGGCGGCCCCGACAAAGCAGAGAACGAAGCGCTGGTTGAACTCCATCCCCGCTCCCTGGCCGGCATGGACTCTGAGCATGCGCGAGTGGCCCCCATACAGCTGCGAGTAGAGGGGAGGGCCCCCCAGGACCTCGGCCCAGTAGGTGGCCAGCTGGCGGACGTGCTCGGGGTCGAGGGGGTGGGAGAAGGCATGGCTGAGGACCGGGTCCTGCAGGCAACGTTGGTGGTGGGCTTGGGCGAGGTCTAAGAGGGCCTGCTCGCCGCCGGCGAACTCGAACATCGAGGGTCGCGACACAGCCGGGATTCTCTCTCAAGCGTGCCCTTGGGGGCGGAGAAGCGATCGGGTCAGGGGCGGGCTCGAGCCCGGCTACAGTAGCCGGGTGCGTGTATCCTCGCCCCGGCCCGGCCCAACGGCGGCCCAGCGCTGGGCGGACGCCCTCTCGGAGTGGGCGATTCCCGAAGCGATCCTGGCCCAGGCCGAGGAACCGCCCTGGGTGCTTCCCCCCGCTCTCTTCGCCGCCGACGAGAGAGAGATTGCGGCCCGGGCCGAGACCGCGGCGACCAGGGTCGCCCGGCTCGCCCTGGGGGAAGGCGGCAGCATCCTCGACGTCGGCTGCGGCGGCGGTCGGGCCAGCCTGCCCCTGCAGCAGTTTGCCCGCTCGGTCACCGGCGTGGACGAGAGCCAAGAGATGCTGGCCAACTTCCAAGCCGCCTGGGGGCGCACCCCGGTGCCCCACCGGGAGGTGCTCGGGCAGTGGCCCGGCCAGGCAGAGGAGCTCCCGCCCAGCGACGTCGTCCTCTGCCACCACGTCGTCTACAACGTGGCCCAGATCGGGCCCTTCCTGGCGGCGCTGACGGAGCACGCCCGCCGTCTGGTGGTGGTCACCCTGCCCGACCGCCATCCCACCAGTCCCTTCAATTTTCTCTGGGAGCACTTCTGGGGGCTCACCCGCCCCCAGGGTCCCCGGGCGGAGCTCTTCCTGGAGGTCGTCGGCGAGCTCGGCATCAGGCCCCAGCTGGAGTCGGAGCTGCGGCCCCACCACCGGGGCGAGGAGGTCTCCCGCCCCGCGTACCTGGCCTTCGCCCGGCGCCGGCTCTGCCTGCCTCAGAGCAGAGAGGCGGAGGTGGATCTGGCGCTCGGGGACAGCTGGCCTCTCGAGGTCCCCCTCCTCCACACCGTCTCCTGGCCGGGGCGGGCCTGAGCCCGGCCCCACCTCCGGACCCTCCCCCCTGAGTTCCCGCAGGCGGCCCTGGGATCGTGAGCTTGCCGTCGGGTGGGCGCTGGGATCGTGAGTTTGCCGCGAGTCGGCCGCAGGCAGACCCGCGGCAAACGGGAGGTTGGGGCGGCCCATATGCCGGGGAGCGGAGGGTGATTGGGAAGTGGGATTGGGGGGTTTGAGGNNGGGCAGTTTTCGGCGAAATTGCCGCATCTTGCCGACGAGGATGCGAGTATTTCGTTTAAGGTTGCTACGCCGGACATGGAATTGAGGGAGCCGCAGGTGGATGCGTCGTTTTTGAATCGATTGGCGACGGACACGGCGATTCCGCTGGCGGAGGCGGGGGCGCGGCTGGTGGGGGAGATCAAGATCCGGCGCCACGGGCTGGCTGGCTGAAGGGACGTTGATCAGACGACGACAGCTCAAAGCAAGGAGAAGGCATGACTACAACCAGTTGGGACAAACGTTTGTTCTCCTACAATGGCCGGTATGCTTCACAGAGCTTGGACGAGCGAGGTTCCTGATCGATGAAAGTTCCGGAGCCCATCCGACGAGGACGGGCTAATGGACCGACCTTCCTCGATCTCTTCGCCGGCTGCGGCGGACTGGCCCTAGGGTTCAAGGAGGCCGGGTTCAACCCGGTCGGGGCGGTCGAATGGGATCCCGACTCCGCCGCTACCTACCGACGGAACGTCGATGAGAACATTTATGTCGGCGACATCGCCGACGTCCGGGAATGGCCGACGGCCGACATCGTGATTGGTGGGCCGCCGTGCCAGGGCTTCAGCCAACTCGGGACCCGCGACCCCGAGGACCCTAGAAACCGGCTGTGGCGCCACTACCTGCGCGCGCTCGACAAATCCGGGGCGAAGGCGTTCGTGATGGAGAACGTCCCGCAACTGCTGCGATCCCCTCAGTTCTCCCTCTTCCTTGACCAGGTTAGGCGGCGAGGCTTTGCGGTCGTGGCCGAGGTTCTATGCGCGGCCGACTTCGGCGTTCCCCAGATGCGATCGCGAGCTATCGTTGTGGGCTCGTTGGCGGGGAAACCATTCCTCCCGCCGAGGACTCACGGTCCAAAGGCAGGGACCGGGATCCCCTACGTCACCGTGCGCGATGCTATCGAGGCTGAGCCGGCTCTCCCGAGACGTCCGGATGGCAACAACTGGCACGTTGACCGGCCCGGGATCCGGGCGACCTCCCGGGTCCGGTATGGTGCCGTCCCGCAGAACGGCGGCAACCGGTTTCAGATGCAGGCAAACCTGGACAGCGCGGACCTGGGCCATCTAGTACCGCCATGCTGGAGGAGGAAGACAAGCGGCACCACGGACGTGTTCGGACGTCTGTGGTGGGACCGTCCAGCCCTGACGGTGCGAACCGAATTCTTCAAGCCCGAAAAGGGGAGGTATCTCCACCCAAGCGCCAACCGTCCGATCACAGTACGCGAGGCGGCTCGTCTGCAGTCCTTTCCGGACTCCTTCCGGTTTCCAGACGGCCAGTCCATGCTCAGCGTCGCAAGGCAGGTGGGAAACGCCGTCCCACCTGTCCTGGCGCGAGCCATCGCCCGAGAGATGTTGACCAACCTCCGCGCGCGCGTGGTGACGCGACCCCGGATCGAGCAGAAGGAGCTGTCGCGGCAGCTCGAACTGGCGGTCTGACTTCGATCGGACGCATCAGATCCCGAGATGCCATCACAATCAGGTCATGGCATACCGGCTCCCCAAAAGCGCCCGCGAGACCCGCCCCCCGAACCCCTCNNAGCGTACGTCGCTCCATGCAGTCCAACCGTCCCCGCGACACTCAGCCCGAGGTACTCCTCCGCTGTTCGCTCCACCACGCCGGAATTCGCTTCTTCAAGCACACCAGGCCGGTGATCGGCGTGCGCTGTGAAGCGGATCTAGTCTTCCCCCGCAAGCGCCTCGCGGTCTTCGTCGACGGGTGTTTTTGGCGTGGGTGCCCGCTCCACGCCACATGGCCAGCCACCAACCGAGAGTTCTGGCAGCAGAAGTTGACTCGCAACCGGGCGAGGGACCGGACATATGATCGGGCGCTCGTCGACGCAGGCTGGCACGTCCTGCGCCTATGGGAGCACATGTCTCTCGTGGACATGCATCGCTCGGTGGTCGAGGAGCTTCACGCGATTGAATGTACTTCGGAGTCACGGTAGTGGCAGAGTCCCTGGGGAACGTCATAGGCGCCACCGGATTGAGCAAACAAGCGCTAAGCGAAGCCGTAGACATCACTAAGACGGCTCGAGCTCTGGATTGAGGAGTTCGTCAGACGTCTCAGCGATCCCGACAGCGTGCACACCAGCGTGGCACGCATCGCAAAGAATCTCCAGATTGTCCGGGAGGTTCAGCCCGCCGCGAGCGACAGGCACAACGTGGTGTACTTGTAGGCGCCGCCCGGAACCTGCCTTGCCCTTGCACCGCCGGCATGCCTGTCCGTCCCGCTCCATGATCTCGTAGCGCAACCTGATGTGGGCTCTGGCTTTCGCGGGAAGTCGCTCGTCGCTGACGAGCACATACTCGCCAGGCCGCAACTCCGGCCTGTCGAGGTTCGACTCGATCTGCCAGCCAGCCTCGGCCAGTTCCCTTACTCGCCGAGCATGCGACTGAATTCGCGCCACGTACCGAAGTTCGTCCTTGGCGACGACTCTGGCCTGGTTGGCACGGAAGTAAGTTAGAAGGCGTTCAAGAGCCGACCCCTTCATGCGGCGGATTCGGTTGGCTGTTTGCCAGCGCTCCCGCAGGCCAGGATCCGGGATTGCGGCCTCCAGCACGTACTCTCCGGACCGCAAGTCGTCTCTACTGGCTCCGCTCGCGATGGGCCAACCCTCCTCGACGCGCAGCTCGCGCAGGCGGCGTGCCCACTCGTAGATCCCAGCAACCCCGCTAAGTTGGTCCTTGCCCATCGTCTGTCCCTGGTGAGCCAGCAGATAGAGGAGCAGTCGGGGTTTTGCCCCCCGCGGAAGGCCTACTTGGAACGAGATCCTCGTTGCTTGGCGACGCTCCCCGGCCTGGAGCTCTCCCATCGTCGCCAACGCTTCGAGCCACAGTTCCGGGGTCAGCGGGCCATCGGCGATCTGGCGAAGCCTGGCTCGCCCACTCTCGTACTGGCCGAACAGGTCGTCCATCAATGCCGCGAGATGCCATCGCCCACGGCTTCTGAGTCTATGGCCAGACGAGCGCCGACCCCCTGGGTGCCGATGGTCGCCAGCTACCCACTGGCTTGGGTAATTGTGGGGGTTGACAAAGCGTTATAGGGGGTATCTTCTCTGCATTAGCAGATGTATCACACTTATAGGCGGCATAAAATGGAATCAGATAGAATCGTAAGGATCCCCCTGCCCGTTGAGCTCGTGCGACGCATCGATCAACTCATCCTCTCGGGGGCAGGAGGCTTCCAGACCCGGACAGACGTCTTCCGTGAGGGCGCTCAGATGGTGCTGGACGAATACACCCACTCTGGCGGACCAGCCGCCCGCGAATACGACCGCCTAGCGCCCGATGGGGATGGTGCTGCGACTGGCGACGAGTCGCGATTAGAGGAGACGGTGATCCACGCCCCTGCTGAGCCCAGTGCAGTGATTGTCGAGAGCATCGCCGCAGTACGCGGCCAGCTGCTTTTCGGGCTCCACAACCGGGACTACCCTTCCCTGTGGGCCCTGCGTCAGATCGCGGATCTGACCGTCTTGGCGCCCCGCGAGCTCGACGAGTGTCTTCGGCTGGTCACAGCTGCGGCCTGGCGATATGCCGAGAAGCTCTCGGCCCTCGACGGCACGTCCAGGCTGAAGCTCACCGCGCTATTTCCAACCAACCAAGCGAAGCCGCAGAGTGCCGACGACGCATTCCGCAATTTTGCGATCGGGGGTTGCGCGACGACGGGGGCTGGACTCGTCGCCACAGGGCCACTCTTCGAATGGCTGACTTGCGCCGTTGTACTCGATTCGAACCAGAAGGTAGCTGTGGGACTGACCGATCACGGGTACAGGTTGCTGGTGACTCTGGACGGGCTCTCGTTGCGACTGCCGCATGAGAGGACGCACTCCGAGGCGTTCTTCGAGTACCTCCAGAAGTTTGACCCAGCAGACTGGCAAGGCTTCGAGTTTGCACTAGCCATCGTTGCAGGGGAGGCGACAAGAGACGAACTTGTGGAAGCCTTCGCCGGCAAGCTCGACGACCGGCAGGATCAAGCAGCTACTTACGCTGCCGGATACATCGCGAGGGCTCGGGAGTGGGGCTTGATCGAACCCAAGCAAATGCGCGGCAGGTACGCGCTGACGACGTTTGGTGAAGAAGTCGCCGCCAACGCGGCTGGAGTGACGCAATGACCGCCAAAACGATTGTTGACAGAGCCATTTCAGCGACCACGCCCGCAGATGCAGTAGCGCTGCAGAGACTGATCGAGAGCCAAATCGGTGGTCGGCATGAGCGTCCCCTTGGAGACACCTGGGGAAACATGGGCCTTATCCAAGGTGGGTCGGGGAGTTATGACCACAAGTCGCTCGAGAATGTGACAAACATGCAGGATGCCGTCCTGGAGCTGCTCGCGGTCCGAAAGTATGGGTCTATCGCCGGTGCGCCTTATCACACCCCGACCCAAGCTGCCAGTGACCTAATGCTGGAACTCTCAGAGGCAGACCGGACTCAATCGGTCAAGGTCGAGCTTCGCGAATCCGACCCACCAGGGCACCAACCGCGCCGTCTTACCATGGTGTTCCGCGACCGTGGCTGTGGAATTACCCCGGAGCACGTCCCTCAGTCAATCTTTGCGCTGGGATCCCAACACAAGAACTCGATTCCCTGGCAGCAGGGTGCATTTGGGGTTGGGGGCAAAACCACCTATCGCAACGCGAGAGCTGTCATTCTGATCACGCGGCGCGATCCCAGCCTACTACAAGCAGGCGAACAGGACCTGATCACCATCGCTGTTCTCGAGTGGCGCCGAGACGGCAAGAAAGACAGCGCCTACTACCTGGTCGACCGGGAATGGAGCGGTCCCGGCGACAGCGTGGCGCGTCCATTCGCCGTCTCGGCAGCTGAGTGTCCTGACTTTCTACCCGGGACCCATCTCGCTCTAATATCCTACTACGTCGAGGGATTTTACAGGGCCCGCCAGGGAGACGAGCGCACGTTTGACACCATTTGCAACACGCGCCTTTTCTCCCCCATCACTCCCGTCGAATTCGAGAACAATACTGACGCCGGCCGCAACAGGCGCGACTACCTACGTGGCCTGTCGCGTCGACTTGAGAACAATTTTCCAGAGGGTGGGCGTCACGGCTCGGAGGAGGTCCCGATTCACGTCCGCGGTAAGACATATCGTCTTCCGATCGACTATTGGGTGTTTGAGCCCCGTGGTGAGGCTGGCGAACGCCGCAACTTCGTCGCGATGGGGCACTGCGTAATGTTCACCTCGAACGGGCAAGTACACCATCACTGGACACCTCAAGACTTCCGCTACCGCACCCAAAACCTGCAAAAGCTCTCAGACCGACTCCTCGTGGTCGTCAATACTGATGCTCTGCCCATAGAAGTGCGCACCAGTCTATTCACTGCAGATCGCACCGCGGCAGTCCGAAACGAGGAGGCGGCTAAGCTAGAATCGGCGGTCCTGGCGGTGATCGACGGTTGGGATGAGCTGCGCGAAATAAACGGTGCGATTATTCGCGAGGCGCTCACAAGATCTGACAGGACCACGTCCACGATCAATGTAGCCAAGCAGATTGGACGTGCCTTCAAGGACCTCGGTTTCGGCCCGACTGCCTCGGGAGGAGCTGGCCGACCTGGTGGTAGCAGCCGTGGCATCAAACGACCGCCTCGGACCCCAGAGGATCTGAACCCTGATCCGACCTACCTGGCTGGGCCAGAGGCGGTGGAACTCGTGCGAGACCGCACGTCAGCTGTCATGTTTGTTCTCAACGCGGAGGACAGCTTCATCCCTGACCTAGCGACCATGCAAGTAGTCTCGAGCCATCCCGACTTCAACTCTGAGGAAATCACCGTGGGCGCTCTCCACAATGGACGCGTTCGGGTTCTCATCGCAGTGCCTGATTCAGCGGCAGAGGGCGAGGGATGGTCGATCACAGCGAGACTGGACCCCTGGCTCATGACGCATGGTGGACTGGGAAAGGCGATGGAATGGACCACGGAGCTTTCGGTCGTCACGCGGCATGCGACGCCTGGAGATCCCCCGGACGGAAGCGGTGTCGGTAACGGGAGCGGCGGCTCAGGTGCCGCAGGAAACGGCAAGAACCCGATCACTGGGACAGGAGACCTTGTCCCGGTCATTTGGAGGGCTGCCGACGACTCCGATGATTGGGATAACAGCACTCCAGGTTCTGTCGACGATCTACAGGCATCGGACGTGGCGAAGGCTCTTCCGGAGTACGCGGAGGCGCTTGGCCCACTGGCCGACCAGAAAATTCTGACTCTCCAATTGAACACTCAGTTTGGACCATTTAAGAAGTATCTCCACCTACGAACTACCGATACCAGTGAGCAAGGGATCACAAGCGCAAAGAATCGGTATGCGGTCGGTGTTGGAGTAGGTATGGCCCTGCTACGCAAGGACCTTCAAAAGACGCGAAAGGGCGGAGAGACGGTTCCCCAGCGCGTTGAACGGATGGCCTACCACGCAATCGCTCGGGGAGTCTTGGCCAACATGCCGCAGTACGACGAACTTGCGAAGGAGACAGGCGTCGAACGAGGTGTAGAGGATGACTAGGGTTACGCCGCACATTCGGTCAGATCTCCGGCATGTACTCGCGCAGACTTGTGTCAGACCCGAAGGGGGCGGACGCCATCAATAGAGTCGAGCGGTGCCCCTCTGTCACCCGGTCGCGTCGGTTTCTGCATCCGAGTTGCAGACACGCTAAGGGAAGATATAGGAGACCTGAGGCTACGAGTGTCGAAGAAGTCGCGCCGCCTTAAGTGGGCATTCGTCCTGACCACCCTGGAGGCTCTAATCTTCGTTATAGCGACGATTACCTTCTTGTAGTCACTCCCGCCCCTCTAGCGGCCCTTTCTCCACCGGCTCTTCCCGGGGTATGGATCGTAGGGGGGGCAGGCTCTCCTCGATGCTCGGGCGAAGGGGACGGAACTGGCTGCGGAGAAGGCGTTTGCGTTGGTTCTTGTGCCATGGGCCGATCCTACTCCCGTTGAGCGAGCTTGCGAAGCAGCATCCGAACCGAGACTGACCGTCCTTGCGATGGTTGTATGTTCAGGTGTACTCGTTGAGGCACCTCTCGAGGCTCCGTCAGGCCACCGTCGGCCGCTGGACAGGTTCGCCCGTAGGTAGTCGATGACGATGTCGACCTAGATGCAGGGGTGGTGGGCCCTATGGAGCGAGGACCTCCACGCTTGCATTGGACCAGGCGGAGTGGCAGGATTGGAGCTTACTAAGGGGAGGGGGACCCATGAGTGCTTTGAACCGACCGCCTAAATCAGTCGTGGGCGGTGCTGACGGCCCGACGGGGAACTTGCCAGCGATCCATGGCGTGGATCCGAGCAATCCGGTGCTTAGTCATCTCGATGGTTCCTATACCTGGTACAACCAGAATGCCATCCGCACGATGCGTGACCACTTCTTCCTGCGCACAATGCAACTCCTTTTTGCAAGTGCGATCCCAGTGACGCAGATCCTGATGTCCGGAACACCGTCACGCGTCACGGCTGGAGTCCTCGGTGCCCTGATAGCTATCTTGCAGGGAGTCGACTCACTCCACCGCTACGGCGAGCATTATGTGGCATGGCGAGCGACCGCTCAAGATCTCTTCCGAGAACGGTTTCTCTTTTCAGCTCAAAGTGGCCCGTACGCCAACATACCCCAAGACCAGGCGCTGGTGTTGCTTGCAACGCGTGTCGACGCCATCGAGGCCACCGAAAATCAACAATGGCAGTCGGGCGAAGCCTCGGTCGAGGCAGGCGGAGGTGGCCAACAACAAGCCGCTACTTAGGGGGCAATCCCCCATCTCGACTGCAATCGTCGATGAAGGCCAGGACGATCCACTCCGCCGCCGCAACTCACCCGGCCGCGTTGAGTCCACTCAAACCCTCCTAGTACAGCGAGCCTGAAATAACTTTCCGGTAGGCGTGGGCCAGGATCTGGTCTGGGGTCTTCACCCAGGTGAAGGGGTGGCGGTTGTCGTTCCAGGCGTCGAGGAAGCGCTGAATGGCGGTGCGGAGTGCGGCCAGATTGTGAAAGACCCCGCGGCGGATGGCGGCCCGGTGCAGGATCGAGAACCAGCACTCCACCTGGTTCATCCAGCTGGCGCTGGTGGGCGTGAAGTGGAGGTGAAAGCGAGGATGGCGGCGCAACCATTCCCGCACGTCGGGATGTTTGTGGGTGGCGTAGTTGTCCAGCACCAAGTGGATCTGGCCACGGGGATAGCGGCGTGCCACCAGCCGCAGAAAGCGCAGGAACTCCTCGTGGCGGTGGCGCGCGTAACAGCGCCCGGTAACCTCCCCGGTGGCCACGTCCAGCGCCGCAAACAGGGTGGTGGTGCCATGGCGCACGTAGTCGTGGGTGCGTCGCTCCACCTGTCCCGGCCGCATCGGCAAGAGCGGCTGGGTACGGTCCAGAGCTTGGATCTGGCTCTTCTCATCCACCGCCAGCACCACCGCTTTCTCTGGGGGATGCAGGTAAAGTCCCACCACATCGGTCACCTTGGCCGCCAACTCAGGATCCTGGCTGAACTTGAAGGTCCGGGAGCGGTGGGGTTGGATGCGGTGCTGGCGCCAAATGGTCCGCACCGTGGTCGCGCTCACCCCGCAGGCCAGGGCCACCTGGCGGCTGCTCCAGTGCGTGTATCCCGGCAGCGGCGTACTCATGGTGGTGCTCAGTACCCGTTGGCTGAGATCCCCACCGTGGACTGGCGGCCGTCCCCGCCCGGGAGCATCCTCCAGCCCTTCCAGACCAAGGCTCGCA
Organism: Candidatus Dormiibacterota bacterium; assembly: GCA_003135035.1. GTDB lineage: Bacteria > Chloroflexota > Dormibacteria > Aeolococcales > Bog-877 > Bog-877. The sequence goes on from PLDE01000104.1 coordinate 23,222, forward strand.
AATCGCTGCCGCCAGAGCAGGACCGTGGGCTTGGAGCAGCCCACCTCGCGCCCGATTGCGGTATTGGGCTGCCCCTCGGCGGCCAGCAGGATCACTCGGGCCCGCTGCACCTGCCGCTGGGGCAGGGTCCGGCTCCGGGACCATAGTTCCAACCGAGATCGTTGATCAGTCGTCAGACGCAGGGCAGGAGCGGGTGCATGAGACATGCTCCCAGGATCGTACACTCACCCCTCAATAGTCAACCTATTTACCGCTCGGTGTACTAG
>PLDE01000020.1 GCA_003135035.1 Candidatus Dormiibacterota bacterium
GATCGCTGACTCGGTGACCGAATCGACTACCGCGACCGGGATCGCACCGTCGCCGGCTTGGCGACATTCCCAAGCGGGCGGCCAGCGAGCACTGACTGCTCTACTGGGGGACTACGCCAGCCTGACCAAGCCCGGCGTGATGAGTCTCCTGCTGGTTACCGAGTTCTTGGCGATGGTGATTGCCGCCCGGGGATGGCCAGGCCTGGGGCTTACTCTGGCCGCGCTGGGTGGGGGAGCCTGCGCCTCGGGAGGGGCGGCGGCAGTCAACTGTTGGTTCGACCGTGACATTGACGCGGTCATGGGTAGGACTCAGCACCGGCCCCTGCCCTCGGGGCGCATCCGCCCGGAGGCGGCCCTGGCCTTTGGGGGTGGACTCAGCCTGGTGGGTTTCTTGCTGTTCTTGGTCTTTGTCAATCCTCTGGCGGCCCTGCTGTCCTTGGCCGGCGGTGCCTTCTATGTCTTCGTCTACACCTTCTGGCTCAAGCGCAGCACGAAGTCGAACATCGTCATCGGAGGAGCGGCCGGAGCGGTCCCTCCGCTGGTTGGCTGGGCTGCCGTGACGCACGGGATCGGGCCGGTCGGGCTAGCCCTTTTCGCGGTGGTGTTCCTCTGGACCCCACCCCATTTCTGGGCCCTGTCGCTGATCGTGCGCCGCGACTATGCGGCGGTCTCCGTCCCCATGCGTCCGGTGGTGGTCGGGGTGCGCCGGACGCGGACCAGTATCGCCGGCTACACGGTGGGCCTGGTCGCCTTCAGCTGTCTCCTCGCGATCTGGCTGGGTTGGGCTGAGCTGGCCGTCGCCTTGCCACTGGGGTTGATCTTCATCGCGCTCAGCATCCTGGTTCTCCGCGAGGCCGGGAGCATGCGCTGGGCCCGCAAGCTCTTCCAGTTCTCGATGCTCTACCTATTCGCCTTCTTCCTCGGCACTGCCGGCGTGGCGGTCCTCGCTCACTGACCCGGCGACGGGATCAGGAGTTGTCGACGCCCAGGCAGACGATCACGATGAAGAAAGAGAGCACGGCGACCAGGAGCATGATCGCGATCAGCCAGCCGGTCCGGCTCATCCGCAAAGGCGTCTGAAGGTCGGCCAACGTCTGCGGCCCGTCGGCGGGAGGAGCTTGCAGGTTGCCGCCTTCTGGGTCGCCTTCATTTAGGGCAGGCACGCCGGCGAGTATAGACCCGTCGCCTGAGAGCTTCCGGCAATCTCGAGTTGCCGACCTAGAATGACTAACTTGGGAATGCAGTTCGAGGATCTGCTCCCTCGCCTGAAGTACCTGGGCGAGACCGAGGTCGCCACGCTGGAGCGGGCGTATCGGGTAGCCGAGCTCGCCCACGAGGGCCAGATGCGTCTGTCCGGCGAGCCCTACATCACCCATCCCCTGGCGGTGGCGGCCCTGCTGGCGGATCTCCACCTCGACACCGACGCTTTGGCGGCGGCTCTGCTCCATGACGTCGTCGAGGACACTCCGATCGAAGCCGCGCAGATCCGCGAGGAGTTCGGCACTACCGTCGAGAAGCTGGTGGCCGGGGTGACCAAGCTGGGTCGGATCAAGCTTCACAGCCAGGCTCAGGTCCAGGCCGAAAACATCCGCAAGATGCTGGTCGCCATGGCGGAGGACCTGCGGGTGGTGCTGATCAAGCTGGCCGACCGGATGCACAACATGCGCACCATCTCGGCCCTCCCCGAGGAGCGCCAGCGCCGGATCGCCCAGGAGACGATCGACATCTACGCCCCCTTGGCCCACCGGCTGGGGATCTGGCAGATGAAGGCAGAGCTGGAGGACCTCTGCTTCTCTGTCCTCGACCCCGACAATTACGAGCGGGTTCGCCAGGAGGTACACCTGCGGCGGCGGCAGCGAGTGCTGGTGCTGGAGCAGGCGTGTCAGCAGCTCGCCGCCGACCTGGCCGAGGCCGGTATCCGAGCCGAGGTCGTGGGCCGGCCGAAGAACCTCACCAGCATCTTTCGCAAGATGCAGCAGGGTGGCAAGACCATCCGGGAGATCTACGACCTGGTGGCACTGCGGGTCATTTGCGACGACATTCGTGGCTGCTACGGCTCCCTGGGCGTGGTGCACGCCCTCTGGAAGCCGATCCCGGGTCGCTTCAAGGACTACATCGCGCTGCCGAAGCCCAACATGTACCAGTCGCTGCACACGACGGTCATCGGTCCGCATGGCAAGCCCATCGAGGTCCAGATCCGCACCCAGGAGATGCACCGCCGCGCCGAGTACGGCATCGCCGCGCACTGGGGCTACAAGGAGCACTCGACGCCCTCTGAGCTCGCGTGGATGCGCCGGCTCACCGACACCGAGCAGGAGTCGACCGACGCGATCGACTTCCTCGAGGCCCTCAAGCTCGACCTGGAGCAAGACGAGGTCTACGTCTTCACGCCCAAGGGCCGCGTGATCGCCCTCGTGGCGGGGGCCACCCCGGTCGACTTCGCCTACGCGGTGCACACCGAGGTCGGCCACCACTGCGTGGGGGCGAAGGTCAACGGACGGCTCGTCCCGCTCGACACCAAGCTCAACTCCGCTGACGTGGTCGAGGTCGTGACCTCCAAGGCCGAGACCGCCGGCCCGTAGCGCGACTGGTCGAGCTTCGTGCAGTCGACGAGGGCCAAGGCCAAGATCCGCCAATGGTTCTCGCGCGAGCGCCGCGAGGACTCGATCGAGACCGGGCGCGACGAGCTCGCCCGCGCGCTGCGCCGCGCGAGCCTGCCGATCCAGACGTCGATGTCGTCTGCCGCGCTGCTGACCGTCTGCACCCAGCTGAACCTGGTCGACCTCGACGCCCTGCTGGCAGCGATCGGGGAGAGCCAGATCTCCTCGCAATCGGTCGTCCAGCGCCTCCAGCGCGAGCTGCGCGGCGGTGACGACGAGACCCTCCCGACCACCGTCGCGCGCGGCCCGAGGCTGGGCACGGGCACCCGCCGCAACGCCGGGGTCTACGTGGAGGGGCTCGGCGGAGTCATGGTCCTCCTCGCCAAGTGCTGCTCGCCGGTGCCCGGGGACCAGATCATGGGATTCGTGACCCAGGGACGTGGCGTGTCGGTGCACCGCACGGACTGCTCGAACGCGACCGCGCTCGCGTCGGAGTCTCGCCAGCGCGTCGTCGAGGTCGAGTGGGACGCGTCGAGCACGTCCGCCTTCCGCGTCACGCTCGACGTGCAGGCGTTCGACCGCTCGCGCCTCCTCGCCGACGTGAGCGCCGTGATGGCAGAGAGCCATCTCAACATCCTCGCTTCGCACTCCTCGACCACGCCCGACCGGGTGGTCAAGATGACCTTCGAGGTCGAGCTCGCGGACCCCTCGCACCTCGCGAGCGTCCTCACGCAGCTGAAGCACGTCGACGGCGTGTACGACGCGTTCCGCCAGCTGCCCGGTCGCGGCAAGTGAGCGGGCAGCAGGCACCGGACGTCGCGAGCGAGCCGCCGCGCAGCCCGAAGGGGACCCACGACGTGCTCCCGCCCGAGTCCGCTCGCTGGGAGGCGCTCATCGCGACGTTCGCACAGCTCGCGACGCGGCACGGGTTCGGCCTTGCCCACACCCCTGCGTTCGAGGACGCACGCGTCTTCCGGCGCGGCATCGGGGACGCCTCTGACGTGGTGGGCAAGGAGATGTACGAGTTCGAGGACCGCGGCGGCCGCGCCCTCGCCCTTCGTCCGGAGGGGACCGCACCCCTGGTCCGGGCCTATGTCCAGCACCGGCCCCCTCTGCCGTGGAAGGCCTGGTACGCCACGCCGGCCTTCCGCTACGAGCGGCCGCAGGCCGGGCGGTACCGCCAGCACCACCAGTTGGGTGTCGAGGTCCTCGGTACCGAGGACGCCGATCTCGACGTGGAGGTGATCGCCCTGGCCGCCGGCTTCTACGCCGAGCTCGGTCTCGCCCGGGTGGAGCTGTCGGTCAACTCCA
>PLDE01000070.1 GCA_003135035.1 Candidatus Dormiibacterota bacterium
TGCAAGACGCGCCTCCGGAGTCCGGGTTCTCATGTCATTGCCCGCTCTACCGGAGGCGTATGTGCGTTCGCCACCACCTCCTCTCAGCTGCCCCTCACGAACTTACGTCGCGGACCACGTAGCCAGAGATCGAGGTGCAGTTACTCCCGCAAATTCCGCGCTACCGGACCCGGTCGACCAGAAGTCGTGCTCCGTCGCGTCCGGCAGCGGCCAACTGTACACCCGATGGAGGAGGATAGGTCCAAGCGTCGATGCGGTAGCGGACTTCATCCAGTGTTGGCCGGTCGGCCGCGCCTCTTCTGCCCGTGGGTTCGTCCGCGTTCCTTCTCACGAGCCTGGGCTAGGCGGAGCAACGTCACCAGGCCTACGCCGCCCACCAAGTTGCCGAACGTGGTGATCCCAATGTATCTGGCGACGTCGAGCGCGGAGTGATGGGCCGCGGTAAAGCCGACGAAGATTATCGCGGCACTGACGATGACGTGCGACATATTCGTGGCGAAAAGCACGTATCCGGCCGCCCAGATTACCATCATCTTGCCTACCGGATTACGCACCGCCACGAGGAGCCAGGTCATGACGGTCATGGTCAGTCCCGCGAAGATGGCCGAGACGAAAAGACTTGGGGCTGGCACCGCCAGCTTGTATGCCGTGTAGTGCTCGTAGCCCACCAGAATGGGGTGACCGAACGAGTGCGGAATGGAGATCAGCACCGCCATCGCGGCGCACCCGGCCAGGTTGCTCACCCAGGCGAGCGACCACACCCTCAGGAGGGGCCACACGCGGCTGCTGCTGCCTGGCACCGCGACGACGGGGATCAGGAAATTCTCCGTGAAGAGCTCTGAGCGTCCGACGACCACAAAGAGGAAGCCGACCGGAAAGACCAGGCCGGCGACGACCAAACCGGCGTACAAGCCAACGCGGGGCGCGGCGGTGAGTATGGCTCCCAGCACCGCCATGGCAGCAAGCGCGCCCAGCGAAACCTCGATCCCGCCGATGAAACCAGTGATGGCGACATCGCCGGGGCTGCGCTCTAGGCGCTCGCGCCCGACGTCGGCTGCACGATCGACGATTTCGTCGGCGTCTTGCCCGAGCAGCTCATCAGTTTGCGCTTTCATCCGCTTATCCCAGAACACGAGCCGCTAGGTTGTACCCGCACCATTTCTCCCACGGCGACTCATTTTGAGCCCGCCGAGCCGTGGATCGTCCGCCTAGTGTGGGGGTTCCCACGGACGTCCTACCCGATGAACTGCAGTTGCCTTCCCAATTGGGATCCGGGAGTTCGGTGTAGCGACTGCAGCGGCAGTGGCGTCACGCCCCAGTTCGGTCGGTGGCGGCTACGGAATCGTTATGGTGGTGGCGGCAGCCCCGTTGGCACCCCGGATCGGAAGGCGCGGCTTGGGCTGGCCCTGCCGCAACTGAGGCACCCCTCGGGCTGGAGCGCTGGTACAGCACGGGATCTTGCTGAGGAAAGAGAGGGGGCCCAGGTGGCCGAGATCACGGCCTTGCTCGATCTCGCGTCCTGGCCCAAGGGTACCCAGGTGCTGGTGCGCCGGGAGGAGCCCCCTCCCGGCGCCAGCTACGCCCTCTTCGATCCCCACGGCCTGCGCTACCAGGCCCTGATCACCAACTCCAAGGACTCCGACATCGCTCACCTGGAAGCCAGACACGGCCTCTACGCCCCGGTGGAACACCGGATCAAGGAGACTAAGTGGTCCGCGACAGAAGTTCCTCAGGGGTCACGCGGCAAGCTCGTGAAGGCGGCGCTCGAAGTCAGCACGGGTGAAGCGCCAAGCGAAAGGGCGGCCCCGTGCGCGTGAGTGCGCTTCGAAGGCGAGGATGCGATGCTCCAGTTGGGCGAGGTCGTGGGCGGCGGCCGGGGTCAGCACCTTGCGCTGGACGAGCCCGAAGTAAATCTCTTGCTGGTTGAGCCAGGATGCGTGGACTGGAGTGTGCACCAGGATGAGATTGGGTACTGCTCCTTGAGCCTGTCGACGGCCTTCCGACCGCGATGTGAGGAGCAGCTGTCGACGATCCAGAAGACGCGACCGGCGGAAAGGTAAGGGTCCTGGGTCATGACTTGCTCCACCAACCGGTCGAAGGCGGCGATGTTGTTCTTGGGCTCGCATCGTCCCCAGGGGAGCCCCCGTTGCACCCCCCAGGCACACAGGTACTGGATTGCCCCGCAGGGCTGGTAGTCGCTCTCGACCCGGCCCAGCCGCCCCGGCCGGGGCGGCTCTATCTGGTGGCGACGGGCCTGGATTCCAGGCTTTTCATCCGCGCACAGCACCAGGTCGTCGGGCCCAACCGGCGGCCCTGCCATACCCCCTGATAGAGGTCGAGGATGACTGCGGCCTTGGCCCGGAAGTCAGGATCCCGAGGGTGGATCCAGCTACGGTAGTGCCAAGGCTTGAGCGTGTCCTCGGTCAGAATGCGCTGCACAGTGGGCACGCTCACCATGATGCCCTCGCCCACCGCCACCTCCTGGATGCTGGCCGCGGAGTGCCGGCTGAACGGGAGCTGGCGTTGACTGGGCAGCTCACAAGCCACTGCGATCACCACCGCCCTGGCCAGCGCCGAGAATACCCGCGGTCGTCCCGGCCGAGGCTTGTCCTGGAGCGTGAACCCACAGGTGGCCCAGAGCTTCCGCACTGCTAGACCCAGTCCGCACTCTGGCCCAATCGCTGGGCGGCTTCGGGGCTGCGGATCCGTGGGTGCCGGCGCAGTAGCAACGCCAGCCGAGCCCGCTGGACGGCAGCATGCGCTGCACTGCGTTGGCGGGCTACCGCCCGCGCCACCCGAATCTGCTTGCCCGAGAACCAGGGCTGCCAGTCGGGAGGAGGCCCTGCATGCCAGTCGCGCTGGCGAAGGGGCGCATGACGGTAACGTGTGCAAGACGCGCCTCCGGAGTCTGGGTGGCTATCACAACACCCGTGCTACGGAGGCGCGCTAGTGTTCGTTACGAGATCAATCCCTGACCCCTGACGAACTTATGCCGGGGACCACTAAGCAACCTCGGACGTGAGAGGGCGAGGTGACGCGGCCAAATCGATCCAATCCCTGAACCCGTCACTTTCGTTGAGTTGGTACCAGACAACAGTTGGCCCGAGAAGTACGAGTCAGAGATCGGGGGACTCTAGCCTGACGACTACCTCGTCGCTCGGTCCAAATAGCGTATCCCCAATCTAAAGCGTGGAGTCTTTGAGGGCGGAGACTGGCATCTACCTTTAGCTGAACTTCAGCGGACCGCAGCGCGGACTGTGACCGTGGAGCACAGCCCCTCTTCTGCGCCTCCGGCCCGATGGCCCCTAGCCAGTTGTCGGACCACTGCCCGAAGGTCAGGTCTTCGGTGACCTTGACGTTGGGGCCGTGGTCTTCGTGGAGCCAGTCGAGGCATTGGGCGATGGTGGTGTACCTAAGGCTGGTTCGGCGCAGACCGCCCGCCTGGCGGTTGGCCCGATAGCGACCGTCGGTGAGCCGCCCGACGCCTCTGGAAGCTTCTCCTCCCTATCGCCTTGGGCCGTCCTGCGCCGGTCTGCTGATCTAGTAGGCAACTGGGTATCCTCCACGCGATGGCCCGGCAACATCTGATCTCGACCAACCCCACCCTAAAGTGTTGCCACGGGCAACACCTGAGGTTGACGCTACGTGCCCCTACGTACTGTTTTGAAGACCCACATCTGGCCGTTTGGAAGCTGTTTTCGATCTCCGGAAGCTATTTCTAATGGAGTTCCGCGACTACTACGCGACGTTAGGCGTTGCCCGGACCGCCACCGATAAGGAAATCCGGGCACGCTATCGCAAACTCGCTCGGGAACTGCACCCCGACGTCAACAAGGACCCCAAGGCGACCGAGCGCTTCAAGCGGGTGAACGAGGCCTACGAGGTCCTCAAGGACCCGGAAAAGCGCTCCAAGTACGACCGCCTCGGGTCTGATTGGGAGCAGATCGAGCGGCAGGAGGCATACCGGCGCGAGCACGGCCAGCCTTTCCCCGACGCCGGAGCGAGGGCCAAGGACACAGCCCAGCGTGCGGCGGATCGGGCGGGAGCCCGCTTTGGCGGCTTCAGCGACTTCTTCGAGA
>PLDE01000283.1 GCA_003135035.1 Candidatus Dormiibacterota bacterium
GATCGGACGGTCGATAGGCAGCTTCGGCGATGCCTGATGGCGGCGGCGGCGGTTCGGATCCAAGCCAGGCTTCGGGCCGAGGTCGGGAAGAGCCGGGCACTCGTCACCTTCAGCGAGGAGCGGGTGACTGCCGACCGAGCTCTGGAGATCATCCGCATGACGGTCGACGCGCTGGTCCATCTCGGGGTCGATCCCCTCAAGCGTCCGGCCTCCAGAGTGATCCCCTTCTCGGGCTCCGGAGTGGCCTAGGAAGACCACGGATGCCCTTCGGCGATAACGGTTTGGGGCCGCCCCTGCAGCTGGCCGGCCTGAACGAGCCCCAGCGGAGGGCCGTGGTCGCAGACAATGGCCCCCTACTGGTCCTGGTGACAGCGTGGGACCCGAAGTCCTGTGCCCGGCCTCCAAGGCCCGGCTCCATCCCGGGATCGCGCTCAGCGGTATATCCTCTCCACGGCGTCGGAGATATACTCCGCCTATGAGCAAGACCCTGGTGGATATCGACCCGACCCTTCTCGAGGAGGCTAGGCGTCAGCTCGGCACCAAGACGATCAAGGACACGGTCAATCAGGCGCTGGCTGCGGTTGTGGCCCGCTCGCGCCGGAAGGGGTTGGTGGACCTGCTGGTGTCGGGAGGGCTCCCGGACCTAGGCAGTGACGAGGTGATGGGCTCGGCGTGGCGGTGATCGTCGAAGCGGTCGTCGACAAGTCTGCGCTCGCTCGCATTTCCCACCCGACCGTGAAGGCAGTTCTCGAACCCTTGCTGGTCGAGGGGCACCTGGCCACCTGCGCCGTGACCAACCTGGAGATGCTGTTCAGCGCTCGCAGTGGCGCCGAGTGGGACATGGTCCGGGAGCTACTTCAGGGGCTACCAGCCGTTCCCATCACGCCGACCGTCTGTACCCGCGCCATCGAGGTCCAAGGGATGCTCTGGCACAGCGGCAAGGTGCGAGCGGTGGGAATTCCGGACCTGCTTATTGCCGCAGCCGCCGAAGTGGCGGGCCTTTCAGTCCTGCACTACGACACAGACTTCGACCTGGTGGCAGCGGTAACTGGCCAGGAGAGCCGATGGGTTGTCGCGGCCGGGTCGGTGCCCTGATCCGGGGCTTCGGAAATTAGCGGGGTTTCCGTTGACCTGAAGGTCCGCGCCTAGCCATTCATTTAGAGCCTCGATTGTGGCTATCCGGGCAGCGCCAATGGTCCGCGCTCGCAGACTTCGCCAAGCCGATGGGCGGTTGCTTCAAGGTCGGCCCGGTTTCCGGTCCAGATATTCCATCCGAGGTGAGTGAAACCAATGTGGAGCTCGTAACAATGGTGGCGAACTGCGGCGTCGTCGAGCGCGCCCGGATCACATTGCACGGCTGGGGCGGTGATCACGCCCGAGAGTGGATCGGCGGCAGCGATCCCCTCGTACCACGGGGCCCAGAAGCTGCACCACGCGGCGTCGAAGAGAAAATCGCCGCGCACAGAGCACTTCCACGAGAACACCGCCTCGACCCGATCGGCGTCCGGACTGACCAGTACGTTGCCGTGGAGCAGGTCGCCGTGCACGAGGTCGCGACGCTCCGGACAGGCGTCCACGAGAGATCGGATCCTTTGTTCAACCCTCGACGAAAGCGCGGCGAGCTTGGGGTCAGCGGCCAGCGTGGTGCTCCAGCCGTACGTGGCGCTTTCGGGGTCGTCGACCAGGCCGGCCAACAGGAACTGACGCCACGAGAGCAGTGGGGCACCCGGTTGGTGCCAAAGGACCGGGCTGAGTGCCTCAGAAGGCACGGCGTGCAACGCAACGAGCAAACCAGTAAGCGTCGGAGCGAGAGCAGTACTTAACTCGACGGGCGTATCTTCCAAGAAGCGCCCGTGGTGGCGCACCGAGATGGCGTATGCGCGTTCGTCGGGAGTGATGCCTACTTCGCATATTTGCGGAACGGGTAACCCGGGACGAGCGAACACCATGGCCGTTCGGTCGGCTTCGTACCATGACACGTCCCGTCCGAAGCGGACGACCTGCTCCTCGTCGCCGACCCGGTACCCCCATGCCGACGACCACCATCCTCCACCGAGCGGTTCGAGGTCCTCTATACGCCCGGCATGTCGCTCCGCGAGGCACGCCGCGACCTGCTCGATTTCCAGCGCGTCACCGTTCACCACGCAAGTTTCCCCCAACGACGACACCCAGGTTGACACACCCGCTAATTTCCGAAGTGCCCCTGATCCTCTTGATGCTCTCAGCGAGGCCCGTGATGGCTGACCTGGCCCCTGGCCAAGGTCCTACCTACTCGAAAGGTAGGGCGCGGACGTTGTAGGTACACCTCCTGGTGGAGGCTCCGCCTGACGCCTTCCAGGGCGCGCTTGGCCTTTGGGCAACGCCTGCCGATCTGGTGCTGCTTCCCGCTGAATGGTCGCAAGGGCGCGATCCACAGGCGTGATAGCGGCCGCGATCCTGAGCACGGTCTCTCCGACCTCTCGAAGCGCTCGCTCATGGGCAGCTCCTTCGGGGTCGACGAGTGGGGGATCTCCACCAAAGGGAGCCTAACGCGGACGCTCGCGTGCCGGGAAATCTGACTGGACGTTGGGGCTGGCCACCCGGGCGTTGGTCGGATGTCACACCCCCGCCAAGTGCCTCTCCACGCTGGCCGCCGGACCCTGGAGGCATGGGTGTGCCGGGACTGAGCGGCAGAGTCTAATTCCGCGCCTAAGACCACTGTCTTTGTTTTGTCACGGATTCCGGCCTATGGTGGGCGGCATGGAAGAGTACGGAGAGCCGGACTACACGTACCGCGCTTGGGTCTTCGACAACCGTGACCCTGAGGATCCGAGCCTGGAGACTGATCCTGGCCACCCCCGCGAGACCCTGCTTGAGGCGCTTGTCGAAGGGTCTGGCCCATCGCTTCATCAGGTTCATCTAGAGGTGACTGAATCTGGGCCTGACGTCCCTAATTGGGTCAAGAGCGTGGTCAGCGTGAAGACGGCCGAGCCCAAGCTCTGGGGCCGGATCGAGTGGTCGCTTGATGCAAGCGAAGAATTGCTCGCCTTCCGATCGGTGGCATTCCCATCGCTCGTTTCCCAGTGGCTCGAACTGAGACACCATCGTCTGCCCATCCTGAGCGAGGCAGCAGAGCTTTTCAAGGCTGCCCAGGATGGGGAGAA
>PLDE01000106.1 GCA_003135035.1 Candidatus Dormiibacterota bacterium
CCATCATCTTCATCGACGAACTGCACACCCTGATTGGTGCCGGCGCTGCCGAGGGGGCCATGGACGCCGGCAACATGCTCAAGCCGGCGCTGGCCCGCGGCGAGTTGCGGGCCATCGGGGCCACCACCTTTGACGAATACCGCAAGCACATCGAGCGGGATCCTGCTCTGGAGCGCCGCTTCCAACCGGTGCAGGTGGGCGAGCCCTCGGTGGAGGACACTATCAGCATCTTGCGGGGCTTGAAGGAGCGCTATGAGGTGCATCACGGGGTGCGCATCAAGGACTCCGCCCTGGTGTCGGCGGCGGTCCTCTCCAGCCGCTACATCTCGGGACGTTTTCTGCCCGACAAGGCAATCGATTTGGTTGACGAGGCGGCCTCTCGGCTGCGCATGGAGATCGACTCCATGCCGGTGGAGCTCGACACCGTCGAGCGCCAGGTGCGCCAGCTCGAGATCGAGCGGGAAGCGCTCAAGAAGGAGACCGATCGTGCCTCCGCCGAGCGCCTGGTTGGCTTGGAGCGCGAACTCGCCGAGCTGCAGGAGAGTGCCGTCGGCCTGCGCCAGCGCTGGGAACAGGAGAAGTCGGTCATCGGCAAGCTCCGTGACACCAAGCAGGAGATTGAGCGCACCACCTTCGAGGCCGAACGGGCGGAGAGGATGGCCGATTTTGCCAAGGCGGCCGAGCTTCGCTACGGCCGGCTGAACGAACTCCGCCAGCAGCTTGAGCAAGACCAGCAGCAGCTGAGTCGCGATCAAGGTGGTGCGCCTCTGCTCCAGGAGGAGGTTGGCGAGGAGGACGTTGCCGAGGTGGTCGCCCGCTGGACCGGTATCCCGGTGCAGCGGATGCTCGAAGGGGAGATGCACAAGCTGCTGGAAATGGAGGATCGGCTGCACCAGCGGGTGGTCGGCCAGGATGAGGCCATCGCCGCGGTGGCCAGCGCGGTCCGGCTTGCTCGCGCCGGTCTCAACGATCCCCGGCGTCCGCTTGGGTCATTCATCTTCCTGGGGCCGACCGGAGTCGGTAAGACGGAGGTCGCTCGGGCCCTGGCCGAGTTCCTCTTCGACAGCGAGGAGGCGCTCGTGCGCCTGGACATGAGCGAGTACATGGAGAAGCACGCGGTCGCCCGTCTGGTCGGCGCCCCGCCCGGCTACGTCGGCTACGAGGAAGGCGGCCAGCTCACCGAAGCAGTCCGGCGTCGACCCTACGCGGTCTTGCTCTTGGACGAGATCGAGAAAGCCCACCCCGACGTTTTCAACATCCTCCTCCAGCTGCTTGACGATGGGCGCCTGACCGACGGCAAGGGTCGCACGGTGGACTTTCGCAATTGCGTGGTGATCATGACCAGCAACCTGGGCAGTCCCCTGATCGCGGCCTTGCCAGACCACCCGGGTTCGGAGCAGGAGGAGGCCACCAAGACTCAGGTCATGGCTGAGCTGCGCCAGCATTTCCGGCCGGAGTTCCTCAATCGGATCGATGACACGATCCTCTTTCGTCGCCTCGACCAGGCTCAGATCGAGCGGATCGTGGAGCTTCAGCTGGCCCAGATGGCTGAGCGGCTGGCGGGTCGGCGCTTGCGGCTCGAGGTGCGCCCGGAGGCGAGGAGGTGGCTGGCTGAGCAGGGCTACGACCCCGTTTACGGGGCGCGACCACTACGGCGCGTCCTGCAACGCCAACTGGGTGACCGTATCGCCACCGCCATCCTGAAAGGCGATTTCTCCGACGGCGACACCATCGTGGTGGATGGCAGCTCCTCGGGACTCAGGCTTGATCGACGTCCCCCAGCAGAGGCGACCTTGTCGAGCGCGCAAGAGGCGATGTCGGCGACAGCTGTGGAACTCGGGTCGTAAGGGGACTACCAAGACTCCTTGGCCGAGAGGGCTGGATCGAGGCGGTTGCTAAACTCGCCCTCGCCGCCGACGTAGCTCAGTGGTAGAGCAGCGGTTTCGTAAACCGCTGGCCGGGAGTTCGAATCTCCCCGTCGGCTCACTTCAACTGACTGCAAAGTTGACTGCACATCGCCAGCGAGGCCTCTGGATGGTCGGAGAGGTTCTGATAGCGTAGATGGGCCGCATCCCGAGCCATCAGAGTGAGTCGCCACGACCCCTGCTCCTATTAAGGCCAAAGTCAACAAGGCGGGACAAGTGATCCGCCGGTACTACCGGCAGCCGCGGCCACGAGGACCAGCAGACCGAGAGCGCCTTCTCTCGGCCTTCTCAGTTCTGATCGATTTCAGAGCTGCTCACCAGTACTCTCTGACCAAGGCGAACATGGGTGTGCGGTCCGTCCTCGCTACGGAGCAGTGCGAAGTCGATGTCTCTCAGAGGCTCAAACGAATTCCGACCATCGTCGACAAGCTGCGCCGCGAGCCAACCATGCAGTTGGCGAGCATGCAGGACATCGGAGGCTGCCGGGCAATCCTGGAAAACGTGCCCGACCTCCGCCGCGTCGAGCGCCGGCTCCGCAAGAACCGGCCACCGCTCCGGGTCTTCGACTACATAGACGCGCCGAAGGCCTCTGGATACCGAGGCGTCCACGTGGTGGTGTCATATCCGGACGTTGAGGGAGCAAACCGGGCCATCGAGGTGCAGCTTCGAACCAGGGTCATGCACGAGTGGGCCTTCACGGTGGAGCGGCTCGGTGGCCGTCTCAGGCTTGATCTCAAGAGCAATATCGGGCCGAAGCCGGTACTGGATTTCCTCCGGGCGGCCTCCGAGGCAATGGCGATCGAGGAAAAAGGAGGAGTGGTCCCGCCCGAAATTGTTGCCCGAGTGTCAACCCTGAGACGAGCTGCGATGCCATACTTGTCGAGTCCATAGGGAGGTGCCTGCCATGCCCAACTCCATCAAACACTTTCTGCTTGTCTTCGACCATGAAAAGGGCGCGCTTGTCGAGACGCTTGAATTCGGGTCGGACAGTGAGCGGGCGGTCGCGGCCTACACGGCAAAGGAAGCGGAGTGCGAGAACAACCCGGCGATGGAGATCGTCCTAATCGGATCTGACTCCTTCGAGACGGTGCAGTTCACTCACGCGAATTACTTTGAAGGCTCGGCGGCGGCGCGCTTGAAGTCGCCGTACCTCGCTGGAGTCTGAGCCTTCGTTCTAGGCCATTTGGCGGGCCAGCCCCAACCGCTGCCGGGGATGGTGCTCTAGCTCGACCGGGCTAGGCTCGCCGCCAGGCGGTCGCTGGCCTTTCTGCTGACCTCGTCGGACACCTTGGCGTAGTGCCGAGCAGTCACGCCGATGCTGGAGTGGCCCAGCATGCGGCTGACAACCTGGATCCCCACCTCTTGCTGGATCAGCAAGCCGCCGAAGATGGCCCGGAGGTCGTGCCACCTGAGCTTGGGCAGCTCGGCAGCAGCCAGTGCGTCCGGGAGGGCGTGGGTGATCGACGTGCCGTTGCGGGATACGGGAAGGCATCCTTCGATTTTGCGAGCGGCAAGCCCCTCGAGCTGCTGGATGGGGCCAACTTGCTGTATCTCCTGGAACAGCACGCGGGCATCACGGCCAAGATCGTGGTCCCGGAGACGTGGGTCGATGTTTTCGGGGATATCCCTGATCCAGACGAGGCACCGAGCGACCCACCGTAGGTGGAGATTTATCCCACCGCCCTGGACCGCTATGTGGAGGCCAGGCAGAGCAAGAGAATGAGTCTGGCCGCCGCCGAGCGCTTGGCCTTAGCGCGTGTGCTGCCTGCGTACGGGCTTGGGCTTGCCGACCGTGTAGGCGAACGCGATCCCGGCCAGTCCAAACGCCGCTCCAATCGCCCACTGCCAGACACCCTGCACCCGTTGGGCCACCCACCACGACACCGCCGGATCAACGAGAGCGAAGGAGATCAGCACGGCGAGCACCCACCACATGTGCTCAACCTCCAAGACCCAGTACGTCACCTTGCCCTTGCCGTGTAGGGTCAAGCCGCCTAAACCCACCGAGGCCACCCCTTGCTTCACCTGGGGAGCGGGATCGCCCGGAGGCTGGGTCGCGCCGGGATCATTGGGCGAGTTCATCGCCGTCTGGAGTCGAGTTCCATCCCGCTAGCCGTTCATTCGGGCCGCGCTGTGCTCACGCCCCATGAGAGGGAAGCGCGGAGCATATCCAGCACGAGGCGTTCTGCCTCATCGGTGAGGGCACTCGGGTCCGTGTCGGATCGTCCGGTGTGGACCAAGTCACTTCGGCACTTGTAGCTGTGCTTAGCGAGCCATGCCGCGTTTGCGGCATCGCTAGGGCGAGCGTCTCCGGCCAATTGCCGGATCGAGGCTGAGATCGAGGTGCCCCTCAAGTCCTCTAGTCCTCCCACCAACGAGTCGAGCGTGGCCTGCTCGTTTTCCCCGGCTACTGCTCTAGCGGCGCTGGCCTCCTCAATGAACCGCTCGACCAGCTTGCGGGTTGCCCCGGTCCGTGGGGGCCGTTCCGCGAGTACCTCCATAGCGGTGACGAGTGCGAGGAGACGAGATCGACCAGACGTCTCGCGCTGGGCAAGCGACACAAGGTCAGTCACGAGCGCTTGTTGGTCGCTGAGCGTACCTGCGCTGGACACTCGTGTAAGGGTGTTCAGAAGCGAGTCGCTCTTTCGGTCCACTCTTCCGTGAGCTCGCATGGCAAAGCGGAGCTGCCGCTCGTTCGGCTGGTGCTCATAAACGACAAGCCCGTGAACGTCAGGCGCTATGACTGTGTCAGGTGGGAGTTGCGCGAGGCCAGCTTCCCCCAGTCTTGAGAGAATCCGATCGCGGCCCGTGTCGAGTCCGCCGCGTTCCACCGCACTGGCGAGCCGTAGCCAGTTCCGCAGACACGAACCAGCGGACTTGGCCTCACCCTCCGAAGCAAAATCAGCGGCGCGGAACGTGAGCTCGGTGTCCTGGGAAGGAGTCGCGTCTGTGATGAGCAGCTCCACGGTCCCGACGGGCTCACGCAGCGTCCACGTCTGGCGCTCATCGCCGGTCAGATGGAGACCTGACCTCAGCCGAACCATCAGCTGATAGCCCCAAGCCATTCGTCCCCCAGTCAAGTCCCACGGAGTGGT
>PLDE01000136.1:0-1329 GCA_003135035.1 Candidatus Dormiibacterota bacterium
CGCGCGATGCCGTAGTGGTTCATGGCATCGACGCGGTTGGTCGTGATGTCCATCTCGAACAGCGCGCCGAACTCGCCGAGGTCGAAGACGCCTTCGACGGCAATGCCACGGAGGGTGAGGTCGTCGGCGAGCTGACGGTCGGAGACGGTGAGGCCGGTAACGTATTCGTGCAACCAGGAGCTGAGAATTCTCATGCGAATTGCTCCAGGAAGCGGAGATCACCGGAGTAGAGCAATCCAATATCCCCGATGCCGTACTTCATCATCGCAATGCGGTCGATGCCCATCCCGAAGGCGAAGCCGCTGATCTTCTTCGGGTCGTAGCCGGGTTGTTTGCCCTGAACGAATCCGAAGACCGCGGGGTCGACCATGCCGCAGCCGAGCAATTCGATCCAGCCGGAGTACTTGCACTTGCGGCAACCCGAGCCGCCGCAGAAGGGGCAGCTGATCTGCACGTCGGCGCTGGGTTCGGTGAAGGGGAAGAACGACGGGAAGAAGCGCGTCTTCACGCTCGAGCCGAAGAAGGCCTTCATCGCGAAGTCGAGCGTGCCCTTGAGGTCGCCGAAGGTGATATTGGTGTCGACGCAGAGGCCCTCCACCTGGTGGAACATGGGGTTGTGGGTGGGATCGGGATTGTCCCGCCGGTAGACCCGCCCCGGGGCGAGGATCCGGTATGGCGGAGGTCCCGCCATCATGGTCCGCAGTTGGACTGGCGAGGTGTGCGTGCGCAAGAGCCAGCCCTGGGCTGGCCCCGCCAGGTAGAAGGTGTCATGGGTATCCCGGGCGGGATGGTCCGGGGGCAGGTTGAGGAGTTCGAAGTTGTACTGGTCGTCCTCGACCTCGGGTCCCCGAACCGATTCATAGCCGAGCGCCCGCCCGATGTCCTCGATCTCGCGGATGAGCCGGGCCACCGGGTGTTGATGGCCCCTGGGTAGCGGCGAGGTGGGGTAGGTCAGGTCGAGCCACTCCTCCGCCTGGTCGATACCCCGCCGGCTCGCCCGGAGTTCCCCCAGACGTCTCGCCAAGGCTGCCTCCGTCGCCTCTTTAGCGGCGTTGAAGGCCCGCCCCAGGCCAGCTCGCTGCTCGGGGGCAGCCTGGGCCAGTGCCTGGGCTCCTAAGCTGATCAGGCCGCCATGGCGGCCCAGGTACTTGAGGCGCACCCGCTCCAGCTGGTCCTGATCGACCGCCCCGGCGATTTCCTCCAGGGCCTGCTCGCCAAGTGCCTGGAGGTCGCCCTCAGTCACTGGTCGGGCGCGGTCTCCCGCACTACTTCAACCAGCCGAGCAAAGGCTGCCGGGTCGTGAATCGCCAGCTCCGAGATCTGCTTGCG
>PLDE01000136.1:1366-3494 GCA_003135035.1 Candidatus Dormiibacterota bacterium
AGCGAGTGCATGACCGCCTCGTTGGCGGGCCGGAAGAGGCGGTTGTGGGTGCCGCTGAAGCCGGAAGCCAGCTCGAGAATCTTCTTGTGGCGCTTGCGCGCGGTCACCCCGCGCTTGACCCGGGCCACCGATCAGCCCTTCAGGTAAGGCGCGTTCTGCCTCACCGACTTGGCACTGCCCTTATCGACCGCGTGCATCTGGGCGTAGCCGCGCTTGCGCTTGGCCGACTTGTGCTCGAGCATGTGCGACTGGAAGGCGCCCCGGCGGAGCAGCTTACCCGTCCCCGACAGGCGGAACCGCTTCTGGGTTCCCTTGTGGGTGCGGATCTTCGGCATGGTTGCTGGCGCCTCCTTTGGATAGCTTCTTCGAGACCGGGTTGAGGATCATGATCATATTGCGCCCCTCGACCAGAGGTGAGCGCTCGATCTGGGCCACGTCCTTGACTTCCTCAGCGAGGCGGTCGAGCAGAGCCCGGCCAATCTCCTGATGAACCAACTCCCGGCCCCGGAACATGATAGTGAGCTTGACCTTGTCTCCTTCCTCGAGGAAGTGGCGCACGTAGCCGTACTTGGTCTGGAAATCATGCTCGCTGATCTTGGGCCGGAGCTTCATCTCCTTGAGCCGGCTCGAGTTGTGCTCGCGCCGGGCATCCTTCTCCCGCTTGAGAGCCTCGAACTTGAACCGGCCGTAATCCATCAGCCGGCAGACCGGAGGCTGGGCCTGAGGAGCCACCTCGACCAGGTCGAGGCCGCGCTCCTGAGCGATTTGCTGAGCCTCAGCGATGGTGACGATGCCCAGGGCCTCTTCGTTGGTGTCGTCGAAAAGTCGAATCGAAGGGACGCGGATCTGGTCGTTGATACGCAGTTCGCGAAACGCTATGGACGAATCCTCCACAAGCCGGGCAGGGAATCCCGGATGCTATCACTCAGGCTGGACACTCCAGCCTCGGGCCGACGGTTCAGGAGCCGACCTCTTCCCGCAGCTGGCGGATCAGGTCGTCAACCGAGATCGGACTCTCCTCGCCGGTGCGGTTGTTGCGGAGGTTGACATTGTCGGCCAAGACCTCCTTCTTACCCACAATGGCGGCGTAGGGAACCTTGGCCAACTGGGAGTCCCGGATCTTGGCCCCCATGCGGTCGCCAGGGCGATCGGGGACCTCGGTCCGAAATCCCGCCTGCTCCAGCTTGACCGCCACTTGGTGAGCATAGTCCAGCTGGTCGTCGCTGACGGTGATGACTTGGACCTGAACTGGTGACAGCCAGGTGGGCAGGGCGCCGGCATAGTGCTCGAGCAGGACCCCGACGAAGCGTTCCATCGAGCCCAGCAGGGTCCGGTGGATCATCACCGGCTGGTGGGGGGCCCCGTCCGCGCCGATGTACTCGAGGGCGAAGCGAGCTGGCTCGTTGAAGTCGAACTGCACGGTGGCGCACTGCCAGCGCCGCCCGATGGCATCGCGGATGTGGACGTCCACCTTGGGCCCGTAGAAGGCCCCCTCCCCAGCGTCGACCTTGTATTCCAGTCCTTCGGCCTCGATCACTCGGGCCAGGGAAGCCTCGGCCTGGTCCCAAAGCTCAGCGGCGCCGACTGCCTTGGCGGGCCTGGTGCTGAGGTCCACCTCCACCTGATCGAATCCGAATCGGCGGTACATCTCGCGCACCAGGCGGAGGACCCCGGCGACCTCCTCGTCCACCTGCTCGGGACGGCAGAAGATGTGGGCGTCGTCCTGGGTCATGCCCCGGACGCGGGTGAGGCCGTGGATGACGCCGGACTTCTCGTAGCGGTAGACCGAGCCGAACTCGAACAACCGGATGGGCAGCTCGCGGTAACTACGCTGCCGGCTCTTGAAGATCAAGATGTGGAACGGGCAGTTCATGGGCTTCAGGTAGTACTGCTGCCCCCCGTCGAGCTCCATCGGCGGGAACATGCCCTCCGCGAACCAATCGAGGTGACCGGAGATCTCGAACAGCTCCGACTTGGTGATGTGGGGCGTATAGACGAACTCGTAACCCGCCTCCTCGTGGCGAGAGCGGGAGTAATCCTCCATCGCCTTGCGCACGATCCCACCTTTCGGGTGGAACACCGCAAGGCCCGAGCCGATCTCGCTCGGGAACGAGAACAGGTCGAGCTC
>PLDE01000252.1 GCA_003135035.1 Candidatus Dormiibacterota bacterium
ACTGCTCGGCGACGAACATCGGTTGGGCCAGGAACTGGCGCACCCGGCGGGCTCGGTCCACCGTCTGGCGGTCCTCGTCCGAGAGCTCCTCCATGCCCAGGATGGCAATGATGTCCTCCAAGTCCTTGTAACGCTGGAGCACCCGCTGCACCCCGAGCGCCACCTCATGGTGCTCGGCCCCAACCACATTGGGATCGAGGATCCGGCTGAAGGAGTCGAGGGGATCGACGGCCGGGAAGAGGCCCAGCTCGGCGATCTGCCGGCTCAGTGAGACGGTGGCACCGAGATGGGCGAAGGTGGTCTGGATGGCGGGGTCGGTGTAGTCGTCAGCCGGGACGAAGACCGCCTGCACCGAGGTGATCGAGCCTCGGTGAGTCGAGGTGATCCGCTCCTGGAGATCTCCCATCTCGGTCGCCAGGGTCGGCTGGTAGCCGACCGCCGAGGGCATCCGGCCCAAGAGGGCGGAGACTTCGCTGCCAGCCAGCATGTAGCGGAAGACGTTGTCGATGAAGAGGAGCACGTCGGCGCCCTCGGCATCGCGGAACTCCTCCGCCATGGTGACGCCGGTCAGGGCAATCCTAGCCCTGGCCCCGGGGGGCTCGTTCATCTGGCCGAAGACCAGTGCAGTCTGATCGATGACACCAGACTCGTGCATCTCACGGAAGAGAGTGTTGCCCTCTCGGGTCCGCTCCCCCACTCCGGCGAAAACGGAGAAGCCGGCGTGCTCCTTGGCGATGTTGCGGATCAGCTCCATCACGATCACCGTCTTGCCCACCCCGGCCCCACCGAAGAGCCCAATCTTGGAGCCCTTGGCGAAGGGGCAGATCAAGTCAATCACCTTGAGGCCCGTTTCTAGGATCTCGGTCGAGGTCTCCTGGTCCGCGACCGACGGTGGGTCGCGGTGGATAGGCATGCGCTGGCCGCCTTTGACCTGAGGTCCGCCGTCGATCGTCTCCCCAATCACGTTGAACATCCGACCCAGAACCCGCTTTCCAACGGGGACCTCGATGGGACCGCCAGTGGCCACGACCTTGTCGCCCCGGCGAAGCCCGTCGGTCGAGGCCATGGCGATGCAGCGGGCGACGTCGTTGCCGAGGTGCTGCTGAACCTCGAGCACCAGGCGGGGTCCTTCACGGCGGACTTCCAGAGCGTTGTTGATCAGTGGTAGTTGGTCGGCTCCGAAGGCCACATCCACGACCGCCCCGATCACCTGCAACACGGTGCCTGAGGCAAGTTCGCCCGCTGCCTTCTCTTCCGCCGCCTTGACCTTGGCCTTTGCCATGCCTACCTCCTCAACGCCGAGCCGCATTGAGGGCCTCGGCGCCGCCGATAATTTCCATCAGTTCACGGGTCACGTTGGCCTGCCGCAGTTTGTTGGCGGTCAGCGACAACTCCCGGATGACATCCCCCGCCTTGATCGTCGCGTTGCGCATGGCGACCATCCGAGCACTGTGCTCGCTGGCCTGATTCTCCAGCACCGCCTGATACACCTGGCTGAGCAGGTAGTCGGGCATGAAGCGGTCCAGGACCTCCCTGGCCCCCGGCTCGTAGATGTAGTCACCCTGGGTCTGCGGGCCCTCGTCCTCGGGGGCTGGGGGCACCGGCACCAGCTGGCGCACGGTGGGGACCTGGCTGAGCAGATTACGGAAGCGGGAATAGGCCAAATACACCTCGCGAACCTCGCCATCCAGGTAGGCCCGCACCGCCGCTTCCACCGCCGGGCGGAGCTCGTCGGGAGCCACCCGGTCGGGCAGACCCTGCTTGTGGTGAACCATCTCCAGTTGCATCCGATTGGCGAACTCCAGCCCCTTGCGTCCGATCGCCACCACCTGATAACGGGGGCCAAACTGCCGTCGCATCTCGGCATGGGCGGCTCGCATGGTGTTGACGTTGAGGGCGCCGACCCGGCCCCGGTCGCTGGTGACCAAGATCAGGAGACCGGTGCCCTCCTCCCGGGGCACGATGAAGGGATGCTTGAATTCCTTGCCGATCTTGGCCACGTCGCGAGCGACCTCGTCCATGGCGGTGGAGTAGGGACGCGCCCCCTCCACGCGCACTTGGGCGCGACGGATCTTGGCCGCCGACACCATCTGCATGGCCCGCGTCATCTGCTCGATGTTGCGCACCGAGCGGATATGGCGACGGATGTCGCGGAGGGTGGCCAAGGAGCTGCCTAGGCCTCAGTCTCGACGGCGACTTCACCGACATCGAAACCCTGATTGAACTCGTCGAGGGCCTTGCGGAGTTGCTCTTGCAGGCCGTCGTCGAGCACCTTCTTGCTCTCGATCTCATCAACGAGCTTCTGCAGCGCCTGCCCGGCGTAGCGGCGAAACTGGCTATCCCAATCCGATACCTTCTCCACCGGGATCTCATCCAAGTAACCCCTGGTGCCGGCGAAGACGGTCATCACCTGGAGCGCCAGCGATACCGGCTGGTACTGGTTCTGCTTAAGCAGCTCGGTAAGCCGGCGTCCCCGGTCGAGCTGGTCTCTGGTCGCCTTGTCCAGGTCACTCGAGAACTGGGCGAAGGCGGCCAGAGCTCGGAACTGGGCGAGGTCAAGGCGCATGCCCCCGGCCACCGAGCGCAGCGCCTTGGTCATNNGTGGAGGTAGAACACGTCGCCCGGGTAAGCCTCCCGGCCCGGCGGTCGGCGCAGGGCCAGCGAGATCTCCCGGTAAGCCCAGGCGTGCTTGCTGAGGTCGTCGTAGACGATCAGGGCATCCTCACCCTTCTCCATGAACCACTCCCC
>PLDE01000160.1 GCA_003135035.1 Candidatus Dormiibacterota bacterium
GCTCTAACCAGCTGAGCTACGGGCCGGATCGACGGTGGCCAGATCTCTCCCACCTTGTCGTGAGTTAGCCGCAACTCCTTGCACCGATGGATCAGTATCGATGGTACTGCGCGAAGGGGGATTTTCTCGCCCGAGGGAAGAACCCCGGGGCCGCTGCATCTGCCCCGAAACCGAGGAGCACCAAGCTGAGACGCGTGTCCTGCGCACTCGGCCGGGGCCACCTCTCCCCGAGTCGGTCCGGTCAAACCCGCCCGCACGCAATGGCGCCGCCCCTGCTGGAAGCATGCAAACCGCCACGTTGGCTCGAGCCCGCACGCGAACAGCCACCGAGGTTGGTGACTTGGATGTCCGGTGCTAAGCTGCCCCCCCCGATGGTAGAACCTCCAACGATCTCGGAACCATTTCCGTATGCGGGATTCGGGCCGCGCGTCAGCGCTTACTTCGTTGATGGAGCGATCATGACCGCGGTGGGACTCGTCTTCGCGCTCGTGTTCGGTTTTGCGGTTGGGCTTGCGATCGGGTTCTCAGATCTCACCAAGGGAGACACCGCACCCAAGGTCGCACGATCGACCGGAACTGAGATCGAGCTGATCACTGAAGCGCTGGTTGTTCTGATGGCATGGACGTATTTCACCTACTTCTGGAAGACCAGAGGAGCTACTCCCGGACAGCGTCTGATGCACATCCGGGTCGTTGATAGCACGACTTATCAGGGGATCTCAACGCGCCAGAGCGTCGTCCGCTATCTGGGCTACATAGTGTCGGCTCTACCTCTGTACCTCGGATTCATCTGGGCGAGCTTCGACTCCCACAAGCAGGGCTGGCACGATAAGATCGCCGGCACGGTGGTCATCAGGACTAGCTAGTGGCAACCGCCTCGCGCGGGGCCACTGATCTCGGTGAGTCTCGGCCTGACGTGGGCCAGGTCAGGCCTCTCTACCGCCCCACTCGCTGGGGCCCCAACCTGCCCAGAGGAGATACCCGCCATGGCCGTGATCGATGAAGTAAACCCCTCCCCTCAGCTGCTGATTGGCAGTGAGGTCGACGTCGTCTCGGCGATGATCGACTTCTACCGGTCCACGCTTCTGCGAAAGTGTCGTGGGCTGTCTGAAGCGCAGCTAACGTCCCCCGCGACTCCGCCTTCTAACCTGACTCTGCGCGGTCTACTGCAGCACATGACCGCTGTGGAGCGCTACTGGTTTGAGGAGTGCATCGAGGGGCGAGACCTGCCTCCCATCTACTCCTCGGAAAGTCTTCCCGACGGCGATTTCGAAGCTCTCGACACCTGTTCCGCCAAGGAGGTCGTGGAGCGGTTCCAAGCGTCCTGCGAATCGTCACGACGAATCGCTGCAGCACACTCCCTTGACGAAGTCGTCGACAGCACGGTCTACGGGCGGCCGATGAGCATCCGCTTCATCAAGGTTCACATGGTGGACGAGTACGCTCGCCATTGCGGCCATGCCGACTTGCTCCGCGAGGCGATCGACGGAGAAGTCGGCTATTAGGCTGGCGGTACCGACGGGGTGAAGTCGGCTGACTCTAGGTCAAGCNNTATCAGGACTTCGGCACCGCGGTACTACCTTGGCAGGCCTGGGTCTTCCAGAACCTGCGACTGCCCGCTCAAGCCCGCGTCCTCGAAGTCGGAAGCGGACCCGGGAGGCTTTGGACTGAGAATCGTTCCAAGCTTCCCCGAGGCTGGCATGTGACGCTTACCGATCTCTCGCCGGGCATGCTGGCTGAAGCCGAGTTGCAACTCCAGGCAGCGCCCGAATTCGAGTTCTTGCGCGCCGACCTCAACCACTTGGGTTTCCTCAAGGGGAGCTTCGACGCCGTCATCGCCAATCACATGCTCTACCACATGCCCAATCTCAGCGTGGCGCTGGCGGAGGTGCACCGCGTGCTCGCCCCCGGCGGCATCCTCATCGCGGCTACCAATGGACCCGACCATCTGCGCCAGCTCCGTCAGTTGCAGGCGGCGATCGGAACTTTGCCGAGTCCGCGGAGCCACGTCGAGGCGGCCTTCAATCTGGTCACCGGGCCGCCCCAGATGGAGGGGTACTTCCGACGCGTCACCGTGAAGCGACATCCGGAGGAACTTCGAGTCACTGACTCCAAGGCGGTGGTCGCCTACCTAGCTTCGTTGCCAGGGCCCGGACTGAGTGATGCGCAGGTAGCGGAGGTCGGGCGTCGCGTCGATCATCAGATCGAACTCCACGGCTACTGGAGAGTCCAGGTCGAGGCCGGAGTGATCCGCGCCCATCGCCGCGCCCGAATCCGCCCTGTGCTTTAGCCCGGGAGGACGAGATTGACCTGACGGTCAGGAATGACAAAGATGCGCTCGGGCTTGCGCCCTTCCAGCCATTGCTGGATCCGCGGCAGTGCCAGCGCCGAGTGTTCCAGGGTCTCCGCGTCGGTTCCAGCCGGGACAAGAATCTGGTCTCGCTTCTTTCCGTTGATGCAGATCACGACCACTACCTCGTCGTCCTCGATGAGCGATTCATCGGCGTCGGGCCAGGGTTGTTGATGCACCGAGTAGGCACCGCCCAAGCGTTCCCAGATCTCCTCGGCGAGGTGCGGGCAGTAGGGCGCCAGTAAGAGTGCCAGTGTTTCCAGGGCTGCCTTGGGGACGGGCCCATCGTGCTCGCGCAGGCGCTTGACGAAGATCATCATGGCGGCGATCGCGGTGTTGTACTTGCGCTCAGGGGTATCCACCGTTACTTGGCGGATACAGCGGTGGCGGGCCCGGGCCAGGTTAGCAGGTTCCGGCGTCGCCATGGACTCTGCTTCGACCTGGTCGAGCAGGCGTAAGACCTGGATGATGAAGCGGTGTGGTCCATTGATGCCCGTGTCCACAAAGTTGAGGGTTTCCGGGTAGGGCCCCAGGTAGAGCAGGTAGAGACGAAACGCGTCGGCCCCGAAGCGCGCGATGTACTCATCGGGAACCACGACGTTGCCGCGCGACTTCGACATCTTGGCCCCGCCCATCACGATCATGCCGTGGGCGCGGAACTGGGTGAAAGGCTCGTCGAAGTCGAGGTAGCCCAGCTGCTCCAGCGCCATGGTGACAAAGCGGGAATATAAAAGATGGAGAACCGCATGTTCGTTGCCGCCGTCGTAGTAGGTCACCGGTAGCCACTTGCGGGTCAGCGCCGGATCGAAGGGCACGTCGTCGCGGTCAGCTGACGGATACCTCAGGTAGTACCAGGAACTGTCAAGAAAGGTATCCGAGACATCGGTGTCGCGGCGAGCGTCGCCACCACACTGGGGGCACGTGGTGCGGAAGAATTCGGGGTCCCGAGCCAGGGGGGATTCCCCGGTCCCCAGGGGGCGGAAGTCTTCGATATAGGGAAGCAGAACCGGAAGGTCCTTCTCAGGCACGGGGACCACGCCACAGGTGGGGCAGTGGATGGCCGGGATGGGGCAGCCCCAGTAGCGCTGGCGGGAGATACCCCAGTCACGGAGCTTGTAGGTGATGTGAGCCTGACCGAACCCGGCCTCCACCAAGGCGGCGGTGATCACCTCGCGAGCCGGTTCGGGAGCTTTCAGGCCGTTGAACTGGGCGCTGTTGATGAGGGCGCCGGTGCCGCCGTGCGGCCCCGGGCTGTCATTCCCGGAGACCACCTCGATTTCTGGGAGATGATGCTGGAGAGCGAAGCTGTGGTCGCGTTGATCGTGCGCCGGCACCGCCATGATCGCTCCCGTGCCGTAGCCGGAGAGGACGTAGTCGGAAGGGAAGATGGGGATGGGCTTGCCGGTGAGTGGATTGATGGCGTCGCTGCCCAAGGCGACGCCCTGGGTTGAGCTTTCATCACCGCGTTGGCCGGAGATGCGCCGGCGGGCCGCCTCCTCGATGAACTCAGCGACGGTCGCCTGGACCGCCGGGGCAGTCAACTCCAGGGTCCGTTGGTGATCGGGGGCCAGGACCATGAAGGTTGCCCCGAAGATGGTGTCGGGCCGAGTCGAAAAGACCCGGAGCGGTGCCTTGCCCTCGATGGGGAAGTCGATGAGCGCTCCCTGGCTGCGTCCGATCCAGTGGCGCTGCAGCAGCTTGGTGTTCTCCGACCAGTCGAGGCCGTCCAGGTTCGCCAGCAAACGCTCGGTAAAGGCGGTGATGCGCAGGAACCACTGCTCCAGCTCCCGCTCAGTCACCTGGGCGCCGCAGCGCTCACAGGTGCCGTCGGCGAGAACCTGCTCGTCGGCAAGCACGGTGAGGTCCTGGGGACACCATTTGACATTGCGCCGGGCGCGGTAGGCGAAGCCGCCCTTCCAGAGCGTGAGGAAGAGCCACTGGGTCCAGCGGTAGTAGGCGGGGTCGGTGGTGTCGACCGTCTTGCTCCAGTCGAACTGCGCCCCGAGCCGCATCAGCTGTTCTCGGAAGCGGGTCACGTTGGTGGCGATCAGCTCGCGGGGGTGGCGGCCGACCTTGAGCGCAAAGTTCTCGCTGTGGATGCCGAACGCGTCGAAGCCAATCGGCTCGAAGACGTCGAAGCCGCGCATTCGTTCGAAACGGCCGTGGGCGTCAGCGCCCGAGAAGGCGAACATGTTGCCCACGTGCAGTCCCTCGGCTGAGGGATAGGGAAACATCATGAGGTTGTAGTAGGGTTTGCGAGCTCCGACCAGGTCGACCTCGTCGAGCCCGGTTTCTTGCCAGCGCGCCTGCCACTTGGCCTCCAGTGCGCGGTGATCGTAAGTGGAAGTCATGAATGGCGATTGATGATAGCGAGCCCTCTCGATCGTTCTTGACGGGTCCCCTATACTCCGGCCGGGGTTCGGTGCCCGAGCCAGCGGGTCGCAAGCATCACGAGGAGGCGAATTGGCGGAGACTCGGCTGCCCAGGGCTACGCCGGCGAAGCGGACGGCCCCGCGGGTGCGGGCCGGTCGGCGCCTGCAGGAGCGCCACAACTTCGTGGGCTTTCATGGCCATGGCCTGCTGGCGCTCATCTTCTTCGCCATCATCGCTCTCTCCGTTTTAGGCGTCGGTCTGGGAATCGCCTCCCTGACCATCTTCGCGGTGGGGAACACACCGGGTAAGAGCCACGCGGCGGTAGTCACTTCGCCGAGCTCATCGGCCTCGGTGGACGCCCTGGTGGGCCACCCTATTGATGGGACGATCGTCGGGCTCTGGGATGGGGCCAACCTGATCGCGATTCAGCCGGCCGGGGAAGAGCCGGTGCAGGCGACGGTCACCGCCAAGTCGGTGCTGACCCTGGCCGGAGCCAGCACATCGCTCAATGACCTGATCTCCGGGGATGCGGTAATCGTCACCTTCGGGCAGGGACCCAAGGGGACCCTGGTGGTGACCACCCTCGACGACATCCAGACCGTCCCCACCAACTCCGGCGGGTCATCGGTGACTCCATTGCCCAATGTGACCCCGACTCCAACCGCCGCCCCTCCGCCGACGCCGAGCCCTACCGCCGGGCCAACCACCGCACCCACGCTGCCGTAAGTCCGGCGCTGTCAGGACTCCTGGGCAAGGACCGGCAGTTGGATTCCCCGTCGGGCGAAGATGGAAGGCGGAGCCTCTGCCGCCACCCGGGCAACCGCTTCCATGGTCAGACCGCTGCCTTCCAGAACCTGCTGGGCCCGCTCCGAGGTGAGCAGGCTCTCGGGACGGTGAGCGTCCGAGTCCAAGACCAAGGAGGCACCCACGTCGAGGGCGATCTTGACCACGTGGCCGTTGGTTAGCCCATGCAGTCCGGCGGCGCTGATCTCCAGGTGGATCCCGTTGCTCCGGGCCTGTTCGGCGGCCTGCCTGGTGATCAGCCCAGGGTGACCCAAGATGTCCACGTCCGCGCAGCTGGCCGCCGCCAGATTCAGGCCCGGCTGAGGGAAGTCGCCCAGGGTCTCCCCGTGGACGACCACCAGTAAAGCTCCCAGCGAGCGCGCCTTGGCCGCCACCTTGGCCACGCGCTCCGGGGGGACCCGGGTCACCTCGACCGCCGGGACGGCGGTGATGCCCAGCTCTTGGGCTACCCGGCGACAGGCATCCACGATCTCAGGAACCCGGGCCCCGACACTGCCCTCATCGACGTGGTCACTACAGACGTAGGCGCCATATCCGTTCTTCAGACAGCGCCGGGCCATCTCCATCGCATCCGCATGGCCATCGGAGATGGTGGTGTGGGTGTGAAAGTCGAAGACCGACACCACTCCAGCTTAGGGCAAGGGGCCGACCCGGCCTCAGGTCCCCGTCTGCTCAGGCCGGTCGGGCGACGGTGGCCGCCAGACGGAGGAGGATGCCGTCTCGGATACCGCGCTCGGTCACCACCAGTTCCTCGGCCCCGTAGCGCTCGAGCAGACCGCGCAGGATGAGGACGCCACCGGCCATGAGACGAGCCCGAGACGGGCTCAGCCCGGTGCGCATGGCGACCTCGGCGCTGGAATGGGCCGCAGTCAGGTGGAGGGCTCGATCGACGTCATCGCGACTGAGGCTGAGCCAGGGTTCGCGGGAATCCTCCTCCCGCAGCACATCCTTGGAGTCCGGGAAAGGGCGCCAGAGACCCAGCAGGACGGGCAGGTTGGCCGCCGTGCCACCGGTCGCAATGATCACCCCGCTCTGGGCTGCTTCGGGCGCCGCCTCCAGTTGCATGGAGATGCGCATCTCGGCATCCACCCGCTGGCGCGCCGTCGGTGGATCGTCCGCCTGGACCGCCATCAAGATCCGATCGGAGCCCAGCTTCAGACTGTTCCCGTTGACGGGTCGACTGCCCAGGCCGTGAACCACCTCGGTGCTGCCGCCGCCCACGTCGACAACGGTCGCGGGTTGTCCCTTGGGCACGCGAAAGGCGGTTCCTCCCAAGTAGCTGAGCCGGGCCTCGGCCTCACCACTGAGGATGCGCAACTGGAGCCTGGTCCGTTCCCTGATCCGCTGGCCCAGCTGGGCCCCATCGCTCGCGTTGCGAATGGCCTCGGTGCCCACCAGCCCGATCCGTCCTGCGCCGTCCTCGCGGGCTTGGTTGACCAGGTGGGCGATGAGCAGAGCCGTCCGCTCCAAGAGATCCCCGCCGAGCTGACCGTTGGCTCCGACTTGCCGGCCCAGGCCGAGCAGGTGAACGGCATGCCGACGCTGACTAGTGCCTTCGGGGCCGAGGGTGGCCACCAACAGGTGGACGGTGTTGGAGCCTAGGTCGACCGCGCCGAGGCGTCCGTTCAGAGGTCTTCGTCCTCATCCTCGGTCGGTTCCATACGGACCAGGACGTTGCCGCTGGCATCCACGCGGACATCGAAATGCTTGACAAAGATGGCGTCGGAGATGGGCGAAATCCCGGTGCGGACGTCGTAAGTTTCGCCGTCCAGGGGACAGGTCACCACGAAGCCGCGCAGTTCCCCCTCACCGATCGATCCGCCGCTGGCACAGCTGTTCTCCAAGGCATGAAAGACGCCGTCGACGTGAAAGATGGCCACTTCGACGCCATCAGCGTCCACCACACTTCCCGTCGCGGGAGGGATATCCACCGCTGCGCAGACCGCTGCAAAGCCAGCCACCGCCGCGATTATGCCGAATGCTGCTGAAGATGCAATTCCCGGCGCGCCTCAAGCGCACCTCCGCTGGCTCGCTTGAGGGCTGCCGCGATCTCGAGAAGGACCCCGGGGTCCGCCTCTTCACCTTGAGCCAGCCGGAGCGCGCTGGCGGCTTGCCGGCCGCCGAGCTGACCCAGAGCCCAGGCGCCCGCTCCGCGCACGACGGCCGATCGGTCGCTGCCGACGGCCCCTGCCAGGTGGGGGACGGCGGAGCGCTCACCCGCGTTGCCCAGAGCCAGCGCGGCATTGCGAGCCAAGCGCTCGCGGCCGCTCCGCCCCAGGGTGGTCGCTTGAAAGCGAGCCTGAAACCCCGCCTCGGTGAGGGTCAGCAGCTCAACCAGGTCTGGGTAGGGAACCGGACCCGCCGCGCTGCTCGCCGGCCCCGGGGCCACCGGCGGCTCGCTGAGACGATCGTTGATGGGGCAGGCCTCCTGGCAGAGGTCGCAACCGAAGACCCAGGTCCCCATCAGGGGTCGAAGCGAAAGTGGGATGGGTCCCTCATGCTCGATGGACAGGTAGCTGATGCATC
>PLDE01000008.1 GCA_003135035.1 Candidatus Dormiibacterota bacterium
TTTACCGCTCGGTGTACTAGCGAGACCTGCTGAGATGCAGCCTCTTTGCCTTCCGAGCGGTCACGTTGAACCCTAGTGGCAATAGGCCAGAAGAGTCGAGCGGCGATAGGTCCGCGAGCACTCCGGACAATTTTGAAAACGCATCGGCAATCAGCGTTCGCTGATCGGCAAGCTCCTGGAGGTTCCCGCCTTCGCGAAGTACCACAGGGGCAATCGCCATGAGCTGAGCTACCGTCGTGAAGTAGTCGCCACGGCTCGCCACGGTTACGCTATCGAAACCCGCCTGGGTGAAGAGCAACTTCAGCGACTCAGGCGTGTACCGGAAGAAGTCGTATGGAAGTTCATGCAGGATCCACACGAACGGGACCGTTAAGTAGACAGTGCCGCCATCCCGAAGAATCCGACAAGCCTCGGCAAGCGCTGCACCCGGCTCGCTCATGTGCTCAAGAACCTCTGTCATCAGCACCACATCGAACGACTCATCGTCGAATGGGAGAGCAGTCGCCGTGGCGACCACATCCGAGAACTTGGCCTCGAAGTGAATCGAGTTCTCCCAGTCAACCGTGACATAGTCACATTTCTGAAACAGTTCACGGTACGGCGCCTCTCCGGCTCCTATGTCAGCGACTCGGCATCCCGGCTTGGTGCGCTGCGCTGCCGTAGCTACGAACCGTTCGATCTCTTCGCGCACGTAGGGAGTAGCTGTGGTAAATGACTGAAGGTCGGCAGATAGAGAGAGGTCAGCGGGCGCCGGTGGTGACGGAGGAGAACTCACCCCCTGACCCGCAGCAGTCACCAACCTCACGGACCGGTTGAGCGCTGCGAGAGAAGCTGGGGTGAGACCCGCCGGGGCGGTAGCAGCGTGGGAAGAGGAGTCGAAAGTGTCTGCACTGGTCTTGGAATCTACTGCATAGTACTGGTCGAGCAGAAGTGTCAGAACTCCGTCCGCACCGTTGGCTTCTATTTGAACACGCACGCGTGTCGACTCCCATTGCGATAGATCAACAGAGCAGCTCCAGCCAGAGGTGGCTGGAATCCCTGGCTCGCGGAGATAAAGCGGAACATCGGGTCGCGGTATGCCCAGATGAGCAGGATGGCGCTCCTGCTTGTCCAAGGTGATGACAACCTCAGTGGCGAGACGATCACCGTCCAGGGCCCAGCCGCGGAAGGTGTTGGGAAGGTCGCGATGCAAAATCGCCCCAGAGGGCATGTCTACGTGGCCGCGCATCCCTGAACCGGCCAAGGCAGACGACAAGCGACTCAAGGCGGCGGCGATCACACGTCGCGGCGCGTGTATCGGTCGGGGAAGAGGCATTGATCAGGCCCGCCGAGGTGACCGCTTGAGCGGCGCATCGGTCTGATTGGCTGCGCAGTCTGCTGACCTCACGTTCTGCTCTCCCTCCTCTTGGCTCCCGCCCTCCAGTGCCGCAATGGAAAGGCCTCACCGGCAGGCGCCTCTCCGGTCGCGACCAGGTGAGCTAGTACTGAAGCGATGTCGGCCGCGTACAGCGACGAGTCCAGGTCCCCCGCGCTGCTAGCGGCAGCTCTGCCTACCATCTCCCTTTGCGGTCCAGACAGTGCCAGGACATATGACAGGGCCAGCGACAATCTCGTCAGATCATATGGTTGCACGAGCCAACCATTCTCGCGATCTGTGATTAGTTCGGCCAGACCCCCTACCGAGGTTGCGAGCACGGGTAGACCGGCGACGAATGCCTCGACCACAGTACGCGGCATGCACTCGTCGTAGGAAGCACACACGTATGCGTCGGAGACTGCGTACCAGCGCTGAGGGTGCGGATCAAGAGGAACCATAAGCACGCGATCCGACAGGTTGGCCTCTGCAATCAGGGCTTGAACCGCGCGGCCGTAGTCTGCTCCGGATTGGCCAAGCAAGACGAGCATTGCTTGCGGATGTGCATGCACGATCCGACGGAATGCTTCGGCAAGAGGAAGCTGTCCCTTGCGGCGCTCTAACTGGGCCGCGACCGACAAGAGAACGACTGCGTCCGGCGACAGCCCCAGCTGCCGCCGTAAGCGTCTCTTTTCCTCAAGGCCGGGTCGCGGATGGTTCTTGGCCAAGTCGATCCCGTATGGAATCACTAGGCGTCGGGAAGCCGGGACTTCGGACTGGTACAGAGCGCTGCTAGCCTCACAGACGAACGTGATGGCAGACGCGGCGCGTAGTGCTGCGTTCCAGCGATGGCGCACCGCACTTGGGAGTACGTCCCAAACCAGCGCCTCGAACTGGGGAATCGTCCAGTTCTCATGTATGGCCCACAGAACGGGCTTCCGACTCGCCATTGCGGCCTCTGCGGCCGGGAACAGACCGAGAGTGTTCACGAGCACGGAGTCTGGATCTACCACCTTGATCAAGTCGTCGAGAGTCTGGACCCCAGCCTCGTAGCCTTCGATGGTGTCGACTGGGTAGCCGGCGATTGTCCGCACCCTGACACCCACAGCCTCGAGCATGTCGGCCAGGTCCCCGGCCCCAGGAGCGACTACCGTGCAGGCATATCCGTGATCTCTAGTGAGAAGACGAAGCAACTCGTAGAGCCAGAGTTGGGCACCTCCAAGCTCTAAGGAGTNNCGCTCCGGTTCCACCCTGACGGTCACGCTGGGTGACTTCCATGCCCTGCCGGATTCCGCCACCGCCCGCGCTTGGACTGTTGCTACACGGGCTTGGTCGCCAGTCTCGACCGTTAAGTGGGCTCGGAACCCTGCCGCTACCGCCGACGTAGCTCCGGGGTACGATTCGAGGTCCAGGCGGGCGTCCACCTCGGCGTAGGCAGCGAATTGCTGGTCGACGTAGAGCTCGACTCGCGAGGCTGGTTGCCCATCGACAAGTGCCCACCCGATCACCGGAACTTGTTCACCCGACGGCTCCCTGGTGCGGGGTGAATCAAGTCCCCCTTGGTCGCGCGCCACGAGGACCCTCAAACGGCGCCGGAGTCGGCGGTAACCCTTCATGCGGTGGCCAGGGAATTCTGGGTAGCTGTCGACCGGGTGCTCCCTAGTGGCGGAGAGCCTTGGCGGTGACACCACCGCCCCAGTGCCGCCGCCCGGCCGCGGCCGGCTTGAGACCACGGCCCGTGCCTCAAACCAGGGCCACCATCTCGGCGTCCGGGACACGCTGATGGTCCATGACGTACGTCCCACACTCGTCCTCCAGGGGATGGGCCGCCTGCGGCCGAAGCAGTTGGGGCCGAGGCTGCCCGCGTGTGGGACGAGTTGGGCTCAAGGCTGGCACTACTGGGCTCGGACTCAGCACTAGCGGTTAGGGTCGGGGTGCCGGCAGGGAGTCACGAGTACCGCGCGGCTTCTGCCGCTGCAAGAGCTTTCTCATCTGGGGGATATTCTCGGCGCCAGCTCGGTGACTTCACAAGTCTGCCGCTTCCCCCAAGCCGTCGCGGACGAGGGAGGCTGGGCATCGACCAAACCGGGCTGGTCCCAGTCGCTTCCCGAGAGAGCCAGACAAGAGGCCCCATCCGGGCACCTTCGGAGGTCCGACTCACACGTCGCGGCTATGGACGTGCGCTGGTTGCGATGAGTGAGGTGGGGAGATCGGTGGCCGCGGTTGACCGTCGCAGACGGTGCCCATCGGCACTTGGGCCATTACTTGGGAAGTACCATGATCTCGAGTGGGGCGTTCCGATCCACGAAGTCCGACAGCACGTCGAACTGTTGGTGCTAGAGGGAGTTCAGGCGGGCTCCAGCTTGCTGGAGCTGTCGCAGGGGGTAGATTGGACGGGTGGAGAGGGGCAGTGGGGCGGTGGACTTCGAGCTTCCCGACGAGAACGGTAGTCTTCGCCGCCTCTCCGACCTACTCACCGAAGGGCCCGTCGTCCTGTTCTTTTACCCGGCGGCCCTGACCCGCGGGTGTACCGCGGAGACATGTCATTTTCGCGACCTCGCTCCCGAGTTCGCCGATTTGGGTGCCCGCCCGGTCGGGATCAGCGTCGATCCGGTCGACAGGCAGCACGAGTTCTCGGAGCGCAACTCCCTGGGCATGCCGCTGCTCTCCGACGTGGGGGGAGTGGTTGCCCGCCTGTATGGGGTCAGGCGGCGATTCGGACCGATCCCAGTTAGGCGATGGACATTTGTCATCGACTCAGGAGGGCAAGTTCTGGAAGTTATTAAGAGCGAGACCCGCATGACCCGGCACGCTGACCGCGCCTTAGAAGTGCTACGTCAGCTTCGGAACTCGATGCCGACCTAGATTGCGTAGAGCGTCATCCCTACCGGATTCGCGAGAAGAGATCGTCCTCAGGTACCGGCCCCTCATTGGCGTCAATGGCACGTATGAAGTACTCGTGGCCCATGATCATGGGGGCCACTTGGTCGGGCAGATTAGCGAAAAATGCATTGTCCATTTGACTCGCATGCGCCCGGATTGCCGCGAGCTTGGCGGGGACGTCTGCCGTGACCTCAACGATCGTCGTCACCAGTTCGTCGGCCACCCCGAACGGAGGGTTATCCGCGTCGAAGTCCATCTCGCCCAGGACCCCTGGGTCAATTCCAGCCTGCGTCATCTGAGCCAAGACTCGCCGGGCGAGTGACTTCGGGAAGACGCAGTAATAGAGCTTAGTAGGGAAGCCGCTCGCTAAGAAGGCCGCCTTCGCGACTTGATGGGCCCGCACGTGGTCCGGGTGCCCGTATCCTCCGTCCTCTCCGTAGGTCACCACCACCTGCGGGCGGTACTTCTCAATCAGCTTGACCAGTCGCCCGACTTCGTCGGTAACATCTGCACCGGCGAAGGCCCCAAGAGTTGATGCCCGATCCCACTCGGCCATGCCCGAGTCGTGGTAGCCGAGGAGTTCCAGATTCGAGACTCCCAACTCTCGGCAGGAGGCCTCCAATTCCAACCGTCGGGTCCGCTTGACCATTTCTTGGTCGTGTCCAGGCTGGTCCGGCTTGAGGCCGCCCGGTCCATCCCCGAATTCGCCGCCGGTGCACGTGACCAGGACGGTCCGAATTCCCTCCGCGCCATACTTATGGATAACGCCCCCGGTCGCCATTGCCTCGTCGTCCGGATGGGCGTGGACCGCCATCAGTGTCAAGGTGGGTCTGACCATGATCCACAGTCTGCGCTATCAAGAGGTAGTCGTCGATGATTCGAAGTGAGCTGGAAGAGATCTGCTGGATCGATCGGATAGTTGATGCCAGGAGAAGCGCTGCCGGCTCGACCCGCCAAACGTCGGAAGCACCGAGGGGCCAAGAGGGCGAGGTACGTCGAGGCAGGCTGCAGTGTGTGCCGCTCGCTTTCGCGCTAGGAACAGTTCTGGCGCCCGATCGCCGACTGAGATTCGAGTCGCATGGCTAAACTCCCAAGTACGGCCGCCCCTGCATCTCAGTCGCCGCTTGTCAGCGTTATAGTCGTTACCTACAAGACTCCCGTGGAAATGCTGTTAAGCTGCGTGTATTCACTCGTTGCATCGAAATATCGCCCGCTCG
Source organism: Candidatus Dormiibacterota bacterium (assembly GCA_003135035.1). Lineage (GTDB taxonomy): Bacteria > Chloroflexota > Dormibacteria > Aeolococcales > Bog-877 > Bog-877. Next base: position 5,455 of record PLDE01000008.1, read on the forward strand.
AGTTGGTGGTCGTCGACAATAGCCCCGACGAAGCTATCGGAGAGTGCCTGTCTGAATGGCAGGCGGCTCTGCCCGCCGCCAACCTTGGTGTGGTCTACCTGCCCCAGCGACGCAATCTCGGCTACGCCATCGGCACAAACTACGGGATTCAAGCAAGTTCAGGCGACCTCCTCTTTCTACTAAACCCCGATACTCGCATCGAGTCCGATGCCTTGACCTTCCTGGTGGGAGCTGCGAACCGAAAGCGCGAAGCGATTGGATTCGCCCCTAAGGTGCTCCTCCAGTCCAACAAGGTGATTCTCGACTCCGTCGGGATCGACTTGTATCCCAGCGCCCAAGGGGCGCAACGTGGATTGGGCGAGCCCGATATCGGTCAGTTCGACATTGAGGAAAGAGTGGCAGGGCTCTGCTTCGCCGCGGCCCTGATTCGCCGAGAGGCGTTCTCGCAATCGAGAGTAGGTCTGTTAGATGAGCATTACTTTATGTTCTACGAAGATGTCGACTGGTCGGTGCGCGCCGCTCTCTTTGGAGAGACCTTCTGGGCAGTTCCGTGGGCACGAGTGTGCCACGTCCACTCGGCGAGTACCAGGGCGATGGCGCCTGGCTTCAAGACGAGGCTCATCCAACGGAACCTGCTGTGGACCGCCGCTAAAAACCTCGAGACACGTCGTGTGGCCAGGGCACTGGCGGGGCACGCGAAACGTGCGTTAGGAAGAGGAGCACGGGAAGGGCACATTCTGGATTCCTTACGGATCGTTATCGGTGCCGCGGCGGGAGCCCCTTGGGTACTCGTGTCCCGGCGATATGTTCAGCGGGCCAGATCCATCCCGGATGAGCATGCGCTCTCGGAGCCCGGCTTAGGAGCGCCATTCGATGCGGTGAACTACCGTCCGATTCCCTCTGTGAGTAGCCTAGCGAGCGTCCTGGGGCGCCTGTATGCGGTTAAGCCCTCTGCCGATCTAGGTCGACTCATGTCCAGACTGGACCTCACAAATGAAAGGTCAGTGTCCCGTGACCCGGGGCACGTCGCGAACTTAGTTCGTGAGTCGGGATTGGCCATCGGCCCCGGTCTCGAGTGGCTGTTGTCCGGGCTCGAGGCGGCTGATGGCGATCCAGCCGGCGCCAGTGTCGTAGATCGGAAAGGCTGAGGGACACCTGGCTAGGTGTGCGCTGCCCCTCTTGTTCTCGCCTAAATGGCCACGTCTTGCCAGGACTCGGAACGGATACCATCAGTCTGAGCCCTCTGGTATCTTGTCGTCGTGGCCAGGATTCTGATCGCGGCGAACGACGTTGTCGCCGCCCGAATGGCAGGACCGGGCATCCGATGCGTTGAACTCGGCACGCAACTGGCCACTGCTGGTCATGACGTTACCATTCTCGGGATAGATGCTCCCGTTGACGCGTTCAGGGGGCTGTCCCTGGTGCCGCCGGTATCGGATTCGGAGCTGGCGCACTTAGTGCAGTCCTATGATGTGGTCCTTCTGGAAGGGCTCGCGCTTGTACGTTATCCCTCGCTGGGCACAGCCGCCATTCCCTTGGTTGTTGATCTGTACGACCCCTTCCCGCTTGCGCTGATTGAGCAGGATGCTCAGGGTTCTGAAGGAGATCGCGATCGTGAAGCGCAGCGCATTCTGAGCGCGTTTATCAACCTACTGCGACACGGCGACTTTTTTATCTGTGCCAGTGAGAGGCAGCGGGACTTATGGATGGGGTCGCTTCTCGCGGTCGGTCGTATTAACCCTAGTACCTGGGACGAAGACAACACCCTCCGCCGACTGATCGACGTGGTCCCATTTGGAATCTCTGACGTAGAGGCGCCTATCCATACGGTCAGCCACCGCGAACAGATCCATGCAGGGCTCTCCGAGCAAGACACAGTGTTGCTCTGGGCCGGTGGTATCTACAACTGGTTTGACCCGCTGACTCTAATTCGGGCCGTGGGGAGGCTCGTGCCTGACCATCCGAATTTAAAGCTTCTCTTCATGTCGACCACCCATCCTCACCCCGGCGTTCCTGGTCGTATGTGGATGCCGCGACAGGCGCGTACGCTCGCTCGCGATCTTGGCCTCGATGGGACGAATGTTATCTTCAATGATAGCTGGGTGCCGTACGCCGAGCGTGGTTCGTGGCTTGCGGCGGCAGACTGCGGCGTATCTACTCACTTCGCTCATCTGGAGACCCGATACGCCTTTCGAACCCGGATGCTGGACTACTTCTGGGCGGGGCTTCCGATGATCTGCAGCGACGGGGACTACTTCGCGGATCTCGTCCGAGAGCGGCAGCTTGGCTGGGTAGTCGCGCCTGAGGACGGGCTTGCGCTGACCAATGCTATCCGTCAGCTAGTAGAGGGAGGCGCCGAGCTGGAGCGAATTCGCAACCGGATTCGTTCCGTGGCGCGCTCCATGACGTGGACGGCGGTAGCGGAGCCCCTGCGTCGCTACTGCAGTCAAGTATCCAAAGCTGCCGATTGGTCACCCGATAGGCCCGACTTGCAGGGTGTCGCGCAAGCGCCACGAACAGCAAGAGCTGCCCTCCAACTTGGGCGAAAGGGCATCAAACGGATGAAGGAGGACGGGCCCAGATCAGCATTCCGCCAAGGTTTGCTCTGGTGGCGGGGCCGCGGGCCGCGAACATGAGCGACCGCTCTTTGTTGCCGCCCGGCCACAGAGGGAGGGAAGGGGCGCCTACTCTTCTTCATGCTCAGGATACCTCCTGTCCCATTGGCGAGAGCCGGGTATAGCGGTAGCGATGGGGGGCCGTCGAACTCCCTGACAACGGACCAGAAAGGGGTAGACGGCGGGCCATCTCGTGGCCCAATTTGCGCCCCAGCTGCGAAGCGCGTAGACTCAGCGGTCAGAGTCTCCCACTTCCCCATTCATGTGGAGCCCGTGGCACCTCACCACCGCAGTTGGTTCACCGTGGTCGCCGCACTGTCAGTGATAGGGGCAAGCAGCCTCTTTTTCGCCTCACCCAGCCATGCAGCCACGGGCCGGGCAGACAACCCGTCTGGCCGTGCAGTCGCGACTCCGGCTGGTCCAGTGGCCAATGTGCCCGGTGCCGCTCCAATGTCCTGCTACGACCTTCCGGTTAGCAGCGCGGTCGTGGCCCCCCAGAGCTGTTGGAAGACGGGCGCAACCTCCGCCCTAGTGGTTGGGCTGGAGCCGGGTAAGGTGGATGCTGGAGCCGTGGTGATTATTCAGGGACAAAGTCAGAACCTAACCACGTTGCCCGGATCAGGATCGCTCCAGATCACCGAAGCCAATGCCCAGAGCGCCTGTGTGAGGGGAGGTCACGGGAAGTTCCGCTCAGTCGACCTGGTGTCCGGTACAGTCTCGGGGGGGTGGTCGGCCCAGTGCTCGTTGTTGACGCCGAGCAGTGCGACGGTAATTCCGCCGGTGACAGGACCGCCGTCCTCTGCAGCCACGGTCGCGCCTAAGTCTTCTGTTATCCGTAATGGTAACGCGGCTGTTCCTGGTGCAACCAACTCCTACTACGAGTACTACTCGTACTACTCCGAGTGCACCTCGCGTCCCAGCGGCAACTGCCCTCTATACCAA
>PLDE01000148.1 GCA_003135035.1 Candidatus Dormiibacterota bacterium
GCTGTCTGGAATCAAGTCCCGATGGCCAGGGCGGCGTCGTGGCCGGGGCTGGCGAGACCGAGCTCTATGTACGGCCCGGCTACCGCTTCCAGGTGGTCGACGGTCTGCTCACCAACTTCCACCAACCGAGGTCATCGCTGATGGTCCTGGTGAGCGCGTTCTACGGTCAAGAGGCTATCCGGGGCGCCTACCGCGATGCTCTGGGGCGGGGCTACCGCTTCCTCAGCTTCGGAGATTGCATGTTCGGCTGGCGCCGGACGTGACCTCGCCAGCGGCACTCTTCCGCATCTCGGCTCGTGAAGGCAGGACCCGCCGGGGAACTCTGCGCACCGCCCACGGCGAGGTGCAAACTCCCGCTTTCATGCCGGTTGGCACCCACGCCACGGTCAAGGCCTGCTCGCCCGAGGAGGTCGCCCAAGCGGGCGCTGACATGCTTCTCGGCAACTTCTACCACCTCTCCCTGCGCCCGGGGATCGACCTCATCGAGGAGCTCGGTGGGCTGCACCGATTCATGAGCTGGAGCGGCTCGATCCTGACCGACAGTGGCGGCTACCAGCTGGTCAGCCTGGGCGAGCTGGTAGACCTCGACGACCAGGGGGTTACCTTTCGCTCCCCCTACGACGGGGCCACCATCCAGCTAACCCCGCGGGGCGTGGTCGAGGGCCAGGTGAAGCTGGGTAGCGACGTGATCATGGTCCTCGACCAACCGGTGAGCTACGGCACATCGAAGGAACTGGCCGGGGCCGCCACCACTCGAACGCATCTCTGGGCCGAGCAATGTCGACAGGTGGACACCGGATCATCACTGCTCTTCGGGATCGTCCAGGGTGGATTCGATCCCCGGTCCCGAGCCCGGTCGGCCGAGTTGATCGCCGGGCTTGGCTTCGATGGAATCGCTCTGGGCGGGTTGGTACTGGGCGAACCTCCTCAGGTACGCCACGCGGCGATCGACGCCTGTGTCGAGCATCTGCCCGACCATCTGCCCCGCTACGTGATGGGCTTGGGCNNTACCCGCCTGGCCCGGAACGGGACGGCGCTCATCGACCGCGGCCGGCTCTCGCTCCGCCAGGCCCGATTTCGCCGCGATGGTCGGCCCTTGGAAGAGGGCTGCGGCTGTCCCGCCTGCAGCAGCTTCAGTCGCGCCTATCTGCGCCACCTGTACGGCGCCGGCGAGATTCTCGCCCACCGGCTGATCAGCCTGCACAACCTCTGGCATCTCGGCCGCCTCATGAGCGAGGTGCGCCAGGCGATCGAGGATGCCCAGCTGGAGGCACTCGTCGCGCGACGCCGGCAACTTCTCGGCGAGGGCCCGCTGGGCGATCCTGGGATCGGCAATTGAGGTGCCTCCCGGCGCCTCCCCTAAAATCAACTTTCCTCACATGCACTTGACTTCAGCAGCGGCGGGCCCAGGGCGATGATCCGGATCAGCCGGTGGTGGTTGGCGCTGGTCGTTGCCTTGGTTCTGGGAGCGGTCTTCATCGACGCCTACGGACCCATCTACAACGTGGTGGTCAGGCATACCAGCCCAACGGCGTCGCTACCCAAGAACAAGCAACCGACCCTGGCCGGCACTCCCATCTACATCCACAAGGGCCTCGACCTCCAGGGGGGCACCTCGCTGGTGATCCAGATCTGCCAGGGCCCCAACAACCCGGCTGGCATCGGCTGCACCAGCGGTGTGCCTAAGGGTCGGACTCTGGCTGAGGCCCAGGCTGACACCCTGACCATCCTCAACCGCCGCGTCAACAGTCTGGGAGTCTCCGGGGCGCAGCTCCAGACTCAGGGCACCAGCCAGATCCTCGTCCAGCTGCCCGGCGTGGATGTGGCCACCGCCGAGTCCGCGCTGGGGCAGACCTCGGAGCTGCATTTCGCCACTCCGGTGGCAGGTACCCCATCCGTCAACGGTGTAGCCGGTGCCTGCACGACCAAGACATGCATCGATCAAAAGCAGCTGGTTGCGGCGGGCTGCTGGCCCCCGGCCCATCCCAAGTCCAGTTGCCAGTTCAGCAACGATCTCTACTACCCGGTCGACGCCACCACCGGTCAGAAGTACCACTGGAAGATCGTCTCCGGGCTGACTGCCTCCGATGTGACATCGGCTGCGGTCGGTTCCGCCAGCGGCGGCGGCTACGCGGTGAACATCACCTTCAACGGCGCCGGGGCCACGGAGTGGTCGAAGCTGACCACCGCCGCCTGCGCCAAGAACCCGGGCTGCACCCAGACGGGCAACGGCGGAAGCACAACTTCCGCGCCACCGACCTCTCAGCTGGCGATCTTCCTCGATGGCACCGTCTTGACCGCGCCGGCAGTGGCCAGTCCGAGCAGCAACCAGACGCAGATCACCGGCAACTTCACCTTCAACAGCGCGACGCGGTTGGTCGACGACATCAACGCCGGTGCTCTACCCGCCCAGATCGAGGTGGAGGGAGTCAACGGCGTCTCTGCCAGCCTGGGCAAGCAGTCGGTGAATCAGAGCCTGGCCGCTGGGGCTTTCGGACTGCTGCTGGTGATCCTCTTCATGCTCCTCTACTACCGTTTCCCGGGGCTGCTGGCCAGCATCGCGCTGCTCTTCTATGCGGCCATCGTGCTGGCGGTCTTCAAGCTGATCCCGGTGGTGCTGACCCTGCCCGGACTGGCCGGATTCATACTCAGCGTGGGGATGGCGGTCGATGCCAACGTGCTCATTTTCGAAAGAATGAAGGAAGAACTGCGCCAGGATCGTCCCCTAGAGCTGGCCACCGAGTACGGATTCCGACGCGCCTGGCCGGCCATCCGCGACTCCAACATCTCCACCATGATCACCTGCACAGTTCTCTATTTCTTCGGATCCACCGAGGTGCAGGGCTTTGCCTTGACGCTCTTCATCGGGGTGGCGGCGAGCATGTTCTCGTCGATCGTGATCACCCACTCACTCTTGCACTACACGCAGCGCTGGTTCAAGTTCGCCCGCCGGCCGACGCTCTACACGCGGATCCTGCCCACCGAGTCCCTGGCCAAGAATTTCCGCAGTGGCGGCAGGTTCGACGTGGTCACCCACCGCAACGCCTACTTCGCCGCCTCGCTGGCGATCATCATCCCCGGCATCCTTGCGATTCTGATCGGGGGCTTCAACTTGGGGGTCGATTTCACGGGCGGCGTCAGCGTCACCGTCCAGCCTAAACATCAGACGTCTGCGGCTGCCGTCCAGAAGGTCGCCCAGTCCGCCTATCGGGCCGGTCAGGCGACTGTGCAAGGCGAGGGCAGTAACACCTATGTGATCACCACCTTGCCCATCGTGACCAGCAAGGTCGACACCATTCTCAAGGCCGTCAACGCCCACTTCGACTTGCCCAAGGACAGCTCGGGTAACCCGGTGACGGAGAGCGAGACCACGGTGGGGCCGACCATCGCCAGCAGTCTGGTGGTGGGCTCAGTCTTCCTGGTGATCATCTCCGCGGTTTTGATTTCTGGCTACCTAGCGCTGCGCTTCGCCGGCACCCAAATCAGCGCTCGGCGTTTTTCCCTCTGCGCCATGGCGGCCTTGCTGCACGACATCTTTGTCTTGGTGGGAATTTGGGCGATCCTCGGCCACTTCACTTTGCTCNNGACACCATCGTCGTCTTCGACCGGATCCGAGAGAACCTACGGGTCCAGGGGCCGCGGATGAACTTTGACCAGGTGGTCAACCTCTCCATTGCGCAAACCCTCTCGCGATCCTTCAACACTTCGCTCACCGTCGTCTTCGTTTTGCTGACCCTCTTTCTCTTTGGCGGGGCGTCGATCCAGGGCTTCGTCCTGGCCTTGCTGGTGGGGATCATTTCCGGCACCTACAGTTCCATCTTCAACGCGGCCACCCTGCTGACTGCTTGGCGGGGGTTGGATCAGCGGGTGGCACGGCGCAGCGGCGGAAAGATCCCGGCCGGCGCGGTAACCGCGCGCCACTGACGAAGCGCGCGCGGCCGGGGTTTAGAATCGCGCTACGGAGACAGCCGGGGCACTCTCTCCGAGAGCGGGGTCACCACGTGCACCTGAGGCTGACATAACCGTGGTCCAAGCGTCGCCGTCGGAGCTGGTCAGGGATTTGCTCGAGCCGGTGGTCAACCAGCTCGGGCTGCAGTTGGTGGACGTCTCTTGGCACCCTGGCAAAGGCCGGGCCGTCCTACGGGTGACCGTGGACCGCCCCGGTGGGGTCACCATCGACGAGTGTGGCCAAGCTAGCGAGGCGGCCTCCGCCTTGCTCGACCACCACGAAGAGCTGCTGCCTGGTCCCTACGCTCTCGAGGTCTCCTCTCCGGGTGCCGAGCGGGACCTCGAGTCGGAGGAGGACTTCTTCAGCGCCCTGGGCCGGAAGATCCGGCTCACCCTTCAGGAGGGGGAAGCGCTGACCGTGGTCGAGGGCCGCCTGGTGGCGCTCGGGCCTGAGGACCTGGACCTTGAGGTGCGCCGCAGTAAGGGTGCTCGCCTGCGCTCCTGGCGGGTGAGCAGGCGGTCGGTGGCGGCGGCCCGGATCGTGGTCGACCTGTGACCGCAGCCGAATCCAAAGCGGCAGTCGAGAACGATCGCGCGGGCGAGTTGGGCGATGTCCTGCGCACGCTCCGGGAGATCCACGGGGTGCCCACCGGCGGCGTCGTGGCGGCCATTGAGGCGGCCATCCCGGCCGCGTGGTCGCAATTGGAAACGAGTCCACCCGGGGTCGACGTCAAGCTGGATCCCGAGACCGGCGAGCTCCTCATCGAGCTGACCCGGGTGGTGGTGTTGGGGGAGCCGACCACTGACGCCGAGATCTCCTTGGAGCGTGCCCGGGAGCTGGACCCGGACGCCGAGGTGGGGTCGTCCGTACGTGAGCTGGCGCAGTTGCCCAAGGCGGTGGCCGCCCGGGCCGCCCGTCTGGTCAAAGCCGCCATCGGACATCGCGTCCGCGAGGCGCGCCGGGAGCGCCTCGAGGGAGAGGCCGAGGCCAGCCGCGGACTCCTGGTGTCGAGCATCGTGGAACGGGTCGAGGCAGGGACGATCTTCCTGCGCGCTGGCCAGCTCCAGGCCTACTTGCCTCGCGACGAGCAGATCCGGGGCGAGCGCCTGATCCGGGGCCGACATCTCAAGGTGGTATTGATGGAGTCGCGGGCCGGGGGAGGTGAGGAGATGCTCCAGGTCCGAGCATCGCGGGCCAATGCTTTGCTCCTGCGCCGCTTGCTCGAGGCCGAAGTGCCTGAGCTGGCCGATGGCTCGGTCGTGATCAAGGCGATCACGCGGGAGCCCGGCGAGCGCAGCAAGGTGGCGGTTGAGTCGCTCCGGGCGGGGATCGACCCCAAGGGAGCCTGCATCGGGCCCAAAGGTGTCCGCATCCGCTCGGTGGTGGCTGAACTCAACGGCGAGAAGGTGGACATCCTGGAGTGGTCGACAGACCCGGCTGAAATGGTTGCCCGGGCGTTGGCCCCGGCGCCGGTCTCGGCCGTCCATCTCGACCAGGCGGCGCATCGGGCAACCGCGCTGGTAGCCCCCCAAAGTCTGTCTCTGGCGATCGGCAAAGAGGGTCAGAACGCCCGCCTGGCGGCCCGCCTGACCGGGTGGCGGATCGACATCCGGCCGTTGGGGGAGGACTCGTAGTCGCTCTGGGTCGGAGCCAGACGCCGGAACGAACCTGCATCGGTTGTCGGGCCAGGTTCCCCCAGGAGTCTCTGCTCCGTATCCGCTGGGACGGCCGTCAGGTGGTGCTCGAGGGGCCGCGAGCCAGGGGACCCGGGCGGGGGGCGTACGTGTGTGCCAAGATGAGTTGCTGGGAGAGGGCTCGCAAGCGCCACGCTCTCGGCCGGGCCCTGCGGTTGACCGGTCGACCCATCGACCATGAGGCGGTGACCGTGGCCCTGACCGGTATGATCACGGGTTCGCCCCGCCACCCTGAAGTCATACCGGTAACCCGAGCCTGAGGAGGATACGTTCATCGCTAAGGTCAAGCAGGCGGCTCTGCCCGTCAACCTCACCGTCAAGTCGCTCGCAGACGCTCTCGGAGTCTCGGCCGCCGAGGTCTCCAAGGTGCTCATGCAGAACAAGGTTCTGGCCACCATCAACCAGAGCATCGACGCCGGCACAGCCCGGCTGGTGGCGGAGCAACTTGAGATTGAGATTGCCGACGCGGAACCCGAGGTCGCGGCCCCCGTAGAGCGGATGTTGGACCGGGACCAGTTCCAGGCTGACGCCGATGCCGGGCAGCTGAAGCCGAGGCCGCCAGTGGTCACCGTGCTGGGCCACGTCGACCATGGCAAGACGAGCCTCCTCGACGCCATCCGGGAGACCTCAGTCGCCGCCGGGGAGGCTGGTGGAATCACCCAGCGGATCGGGGCCTCGGTGGTGGAGCGGCAGGGACGCAAGATCACCTTCATCGATACCCCCGGGCACGAGGCCTTCACCGCCATGCGCGCGCGGGGGGCCAACATCACTGATCTCGCCGTCCTGGTGGTGGCCGCCGACGACGGCGTCATGCCGCAGACCGAGGAGGCGATCAAGCACGTTCGCAATGCCGGGGTGCCGCTCCTGGTGGCGCTCAACAAGATCGACCGCGACGACGCCAACCCGGATCGAGTCAAGCAGCAGCTGGCCGAGCACGGGGTCGTGGTGGAGGACTTCGGCGGCGATGTCGTCTGTGTCCCTGTCTCGGCCAAGACGGGCGATGGCATCGACCACCTTCTCGAGATGATCCTGCTGGTCAGTGACCTGGGCGAGCCGAGGGCCAATCCCGACCGCCCGGGAGAGGCGGCGGTGATCGACTCTCACCTCCAGAAGGGGCAGGGTCCGGTGGCCAGCGTGCTGGTCCAGGAGGGGACGCTGCGGGTCCAGGACTACTTCGTGGTAGGTGGCGTGGCGGGCCGCATCCGAGCCCTCTTCGACGACCGGGGCGGGCGGGTCCAGGAGGTAACTCCGGGGTTCCCGGCCCTGGTGACCGGGCTGCCTGATGTCGCCACCGCTGGCGACCGCTTGCTGGTGGAGGCGACCGAGCGAGGAGCGAGAGCGCTCGCCGAGGAACGCCGCCTGGCGCTGCGGTCCGGTCGCGCCGATGCCAACCGGGTCAGCCTGGCCGAGCTCAGCAAGCAGTCCGGGGAGGGGCTTCGCGATCTCGACGTGGTGGTCAAGGCGGAGAGCCAGGGCTCGCTGGAGGCGCTCCGGGCGGCTCTTTTGAAGTTCTCTGATCCTCTGGTCCGGCTTCGGCTGGTTTCCGATGGCGTAGGTCCGATCACCGAGGCGGATGTCGACCTCGCCGCCGCCGCCAACGCCATCGTGATCGGTTTCAATGTGCGGCCCGATCCCAGCGCCAAGGCGCGGGCGGACAGTCTCAGCATCGACGTGCGCACCTACGACGTTGTCTATCAGATCACCGAGGACATCGATAAGGCCATCCGCGGACTGCACGAGCCCACCTTCGAGGAGGTCTTCGAGGGGAGGGCCGAGGTCAAGGCCCGGATCCGGGTCCCTCGGATCGGTGTGATCGCGGGCAGCCAGGTCACCGA
>PLDE01000031.1 GCA_003135035.1 Candidatus Dormiibacterota bacterium
ATGCTCAGCTTCGTCTGCTCGGTGGGGAACGTCCCTCTTGCCGCCGACCTCTGGAAGGGCGGCATCAGCTTCGGTGGCGTGGCCAGCTTCCTCTACGCCGACCTGATCACCTTCCCTTTGCTACTGATCTATCGCCGCTACTACGGAGGCCGTCTCACTCTGCGTCTGGTGGGTACCTTTTGGCTGGTCATGTCAGCGGCGGGGCTGATTACCCAGTACCTCTTCAAGGCTCTCGGGGCCATTCCCGCCTCCAGGCCCCATCAGATCGCGCTTCACGCTCTCGGTTGGAACCTCACCAGCGGGCTCGATGTGATCGCTCTGCTGCTCTTGGGAGCAGGATTGCTCCTGATCCGGCGCGGCGCCGACGCACTGCCCGGGGAGTTCGCCAAGGACCCCGTCTGCGGCATGCAGGTGGAAAGAACGACGGCACCAATACGTCTGCGCCATCAGGGTGAGGAGTTCTTCTTCTGCTCAGAGGACTGCCGCGATCGATTCCAGCGCCACCCAGATCGCTTCGGCGCGCTAGGCTCGGAACCAATGGAAACGCCCTCAACCACGACCCAGATCGACCCCGTCTGCGGCATGCCCGTCGCTCCCCGCTCACCCTTGGCTCCAGTCGAGTTCCAGGGGCGGCAGTTCCGCTTTTGCTCCCCGCAGTGCCGCGTCCGCTTCGAGGCCGACCCGGCCAGGTTCGGTCAGGACCTGCCCACCCAGGCGGCCGGCCAGGCGGCGTCAGCGATCGATCCTGTGTGCGGCATGGAGGTGGATCCGAGCTCGGCGACGGCCGAATCCATCTTCGAGAACAGACGCTTCTACTTCTGCTCGGTCAGCTGCCACGACCGCTTTCTCCAGGCTCCAGATCGATTCAGCGCCCTGCACACGCTTGAGCTCCCGGCGACCCAGGCCCAGCTCCCGATCGATCCGATCTGCGGGATGAGCGTCGATCCAGCCAGTCCCGGCGCCACCCTGGAGCTCCCCGAGGGAACCATGTACTTCTGCTGCCAGCCTTGCGCCGACGAATACGCCGCCGCGGGGACAGCGAGCCTTTGAGNNCACCGCCAGACGCCCCCCCGAAGGGTCCCCGACGCGGGTCCTACCAGGCCAGCAAGCAGGATCTCCTGGTGCGCTTCCAGAGAGTTCAGGGCCAGGTCGCCGGCATCTCCCGGATGGTCGAAGAGGAGCGCTACTGCCCGGAGGTACTGGTCCAGATTCGTTCCGCCAGCGCGGCCCTAGACCAGATCGGCTACCTCCTCCTGCGCGACCACCTGGCTCACTGCGTCGCCGAGGGCGTGCGCGCCGGCGAGGGCGACACCTATCTCGACGAGGTGATGGAGGTCATACGCGGGTACAGCCGCCGCTGACCGGACCCCCTTGAACTGATCCAGGGTATGTGAGAGTTTCTGAATGGCCAGCAGGGCCAGGAGGAACTCAGATGAAGGGCAGGAAGCACACGCCGGAGCAGATCGTGCGGAAGCTNNAAGGAGATATCCCGGGGAAACTTCTGAGCCCGGCTCGGCGCCGGGCAGCAGTACTGCACCTGATCGAGATCTTCAACACCAGTGAGCGCCAGGCGTGCCAGGCAGTGAGCCAGCCAAGAGCGACCCAGAGGCGGCGACCCAGACCGGTGGCGGCCCCGGAGGAGCTGCTGCGGCAGCGACTCCGGGAGATCTCCAAGACGTGGCCCAGGTGGGGTTTCAGGAGGGCCGGGGCGGTGCTGCGGATGGAAGGCTGGAAGGTGAACCACAAGCGGGTGCAGCGACTGTGGCGGGAGGAGGGACTTCGAGTGCCGCCGCATTCACCCAAGCGGCGGCGATTGGGCAACAGCACGGTGCCGGCGCGACGGTTGCAGGCGGAACGACCCAACCAGGTGTGGGCGCTGGACTTCATGTTCGACACCACCGCCGACGGCCGGCCCTTCAAGGTGCTCTCGATGTGCGACGAGTTCACCAGGGAGAGCGTGGGTGGCCAGCTGGGCCGTTCCATTACCGCGGACGACGTGGTTACCGTGCTGGACCAGCTCCGACTCCAACGTGGTGCTCCCGAGTACATCCGCTGCGACAACGGACCGGAGTTCATCGCCGCTGCCATCCGGGACTGGTGCCGCTTCTCCGGCACCGGCACTAGCTTCATCGACCCCGGCTCGCCCTGGCAGAACGCCTACGTGGAGAGCTTCAACGGCAAAGCCCGGGACGAGCTATTCGCCCGGGAGATCTTCGACTCCATCTTGGAGGCCCGGGTTCTCTACGAGGACTGGCGCCACGCCTACAATCTGCACCGTCCCCACCGTTCGTTGGGACTACAGCCGCCTGCGGTCTTCGCAGCGGCTTTCAGCAACCAGAAACTCTCACCCGCTCTGGACTCATGAACGGGGACCGGTCAGCTTCTTGATGACGTGGTTGCAGTGACGTCGCATGCTTGGTGGATCACCGCCCAGGAGCCCTACGTCGGCGAGTTCGATAACTTGGGCATCGGCTGGTAACGACTGTCCATCTGCTAGTATCGAACATATAGTCGGTCTTGACTGACTGCGGCCTTCTGCGGCTCCCCTGGTCTAGTCGACACAGCGGCATCGTTTAGAAGCGCTGCCAACTGTATTGACGACGTAACGCGCGGGCGGCTCCGCCCAGGGACAGATCTTCATGAATTCGTTCTCCGAACTTGGCGTGCGACCACGCACTCTTGAGACTCTTCTTCGACTCCACATCAGCGAGCCAACCGAGGTTCAAACCGCAGCGATCCCAGTCCTGCACCAGGGACGCGACTGTCTGATCCAATCGCCGACCGGCTCGGGCAAGACTCTGGCCTTCCTCGTCCCCATGGTCGAGCGCCTACGCGGTCACCAACCGGTCGCGCCTCGGGCTCTGATCGTAACCCCGACCAGGGAGTTGGCGACCCAGATCGGCGCTGTTCTGGCCCTGCTTGATCCCGGCCTCAAGCGAGCCCTGGTCTTCGGCGGGGTGGGGTATGCCGGTCAGATCAACAGCCTCCGGCGTGCCGACGTTGTCATCGGCTGTCCCGGCCGCCTCGTTGACCTCTCCGACCGCGGTGCCGCGAACCTCAGCGGTGTTGAGTTTCTGGTGCTCGATGAGGCTGACGAGATGCTCGACGCCGGTTTCGCCAAGGATGTCGAGAAGCTGGTGGCGCGAACCCGTCAGCGGAGCTCAGGACTGGATCGCCAGACCGTGTTGGCCTCGGCGACCATGCCTGACTGGGTCACCCAAATGGCCGCCAAGCACATGGTCAACCCGGCCCGGGTACAGGTCGCGGCTGCCGCGGAGTCCCAACTAGAACACGGACTCTTTTCGGTACCGCGGGCGCAAAAGGTGAGTGTCCTGAGCCGTCTACTCAAGCGCTCCGACTCGACCATCGTTTTCCACCGCACCAAGCACGGAACCAAGAAGCTGGCGCGCGACCTGATGGCACTTGGTCACACCACCTCAGAGCTCCAGGGCAATCTCTCCCAGGCGGCTCGCGATCGCGCTATCGCCGCCTTCCGTCGTCGGGAGACATCGGTCTTGGTCGCTACCAACGTCGCCGCTCGGGGGATCGATGTGGTTGACGTCGATCTGGTCGTCAACTACGAGCTTCCCGACACCGCTGACTGGCTGACCCATCGGGTCGGCCGCACCGCCCGCAACGGCGCAAGTGGCCGAGCCCTGACCTTCATGAGTGAGGACGACGGTGAGAAGTGGCGCAAGCTGCGCCGCCTCGGCGCTCCCCCCCTCCAGTTCGTCGACACAGCCCAGTTGCTGGACGCCGGCACGATGCGCTTCCTGGCCAACCAGCCGGAAGTGCCCGTGAGTTCAGGAAGGCAGGAGAGCCGGCGCTCGGCCGATCCCCGGCACCGGACCTTCGGTCCGACCTCCCGCCCCCAGCCCAGCCGACGTCGCCGCAGCGGCTGAGCAGGCGCCTGCACAGCTGCCGCCTCTCCTCTCCCCCCTCTCGCCGGCTGGCTGGGTTATGGTCGGATTCTGAGCGGCCCACAGTGACGGGCAGCACCAGCGAGTTCGGAACCGCGCTACCATGAACTTCCTATCCGGCCTCCACGGGGTGGTCGCGATCGTCTTGCTCTGCAGCCTGCTCTTCTTGGAGGAGGCTGGTGTGCCCGTGCCATTCGCCCCCGGTGAGTTGACCCTCTTGGCTGGTGGGCTCCTGATTGCCGCCGGCGGCCTGGATGCCTGGGCCTTCTACCCGCTCGCCTTCGTCGTCTGCGTGGTCGGGGCGGTGGTGGGGTACAGCTGGGCTCGGGTGGTCGGGGAACACGGCATGACCGGTCTCGCTGAGAGGTTCCACCAGGCCAAGGCGCTCAAACGGGTCTCCCGCCGGATGAGCGCAGCTGGACCGGTCGGGGTGGGCACCTCACGGCTGATTCCTGGCCTGCGCATCTACACAACCCTGGTGGCCGGCGCCTTCGGGGTCAAACGTCGGACTTTTCTCGAGGGCTTGATTCCCAGCACAGCCATCTGGGTTGGGGTCTACGTCACCCTGGGCGTCGTCGCCGGCATCCCGGTCGAGCACTTCCTCACCAAGCTGGCGCGCTTGGCGGTCCAGGGAGCGATTCTCCTGGTCATCGGGGTGGGCGGGTACCTGGCCATAAGGCAGGCTCCGGATCGCTCCCAGGCCCCTCTGGTCAACATGCCCGGCTGGGTCAAGACAGCCCTCGCCGCGCTCATCGACCTGGGCGTCGTGGCCAGCATTCTTACCGGGCTGCTGGCTTTGGTGCGCCGGCTCACCGGCACCGGGGTGACGGCCAGTTGGGCGGACGCCGTGGTGGTGCTGGCAGCGTTCGCCGCCATCTACCTGTTTGTCACGAGGAGGAGTACCGGGGCCACCTTGGGTGAGGCGCTACTGCATGCCACCTATCTCCCCCGCCGGGCCGGCACCAGCGTCGAGCTGGCACCGTCCTCGACCCAGATCCAAGACGCTGGCCTGCAGTCCGCCGCCGATCTCCTCCACGCGGTGGCGACCGTGCCTCGCTTGGCGGTGCTGCGTACCTTGCTCAAGCAGCCCAGTACCAGCAGTGAGGTGGCCAAGTCACTAGGCATGGCACCTAATGAGACGACCTATCACCTGGCCGCCCTCGGCCAGGTCGGTCTGGTCGGGCCCGACGCCGGCGGGCAGCGGTTTCGAATTCTCGATCCCTCCCGCGACTGGATCGCCGAGGTCCTGGCTCGAGGCGGCGACCAGGCTGCTGTCCCCGCGCCCGAGGCCGGGGTTCCTCCCGACACGACCAAGCCGAGCTGAGGCTGGGCTTGCAGCCTAGGCGTCGCCCAAGCCGATGTCCTCGGGAACCAGCTCGGGGCGGAGGTTGCGCTCCATCAGGCCCTGGACTGCGGCGGCGACCGAAGTCCCCTCGAAGATGATCGCGTGGACGGCCTGGGTGATCGGAATCTCGACCTGGTAGCGGCGAGCCAGCACCAGGGCCGCCCCTGAGGCATTGACCCCCTCGGCCACCATCGGTGTCTCGGCCTGGGCGGCTGCGGGGCTCTCGCCCCGTCCGATCCTCTCCCCCAAGGTCCGGTTGCGGCTCAGCCGGCTGACGCAGGTGGCCAGACAGTCCCCGACGCCGGCCAGTCCGGCGAAGGTGAAGGGGTTGGCGCCGGCTCGAACGCCGAGGCGGGTCATCTCGCTGAGGCCCCGAGTGATGATGGCCGCCTTGGCATTGTCCCCGACGCCCAGTCCGTCACAGACGCCGGCGGCGATCGCGATCACGTTCTTCATCGCTCCCGCGAACTCGACACCGCGGGGATCGTCGTTTGCGTAAAGGCGCCAGCTGGGCGCCGCCAGGCGCTGGACCGCCAGCGTCCGCGCCATGGCGCTGGCGGCGGCCACCACGGCCGCCGTCGGCTTGTGCGCGGCAACCTCAGGAGCGAGGCTGGGTCCGCTGAGCGCGACCAACCTCTCACCGACATCCTCACCGAGGACCTCCCTCAGCAATTCGGTCATGGTCATGGCCGAATCCGGCTCGAAACCCTTGGCCGCGCTCACCAGCAGCGAGGCCTCACCCACGAGCGGACGAGCCCGCTCCGCCAGAGCTCGCTCACCGTGGGTGGGCACGGCAAAAATCACCGTCTGGGCACCACTGCATGCCTCTTCGAGCCCGGTTGTGACCTTTACCCCAGGGTTGAGCTTCAACTCGGGGAGGTAGAGGGGATGCACTCGAGTCCGATTGACTTGGGCGGCCAGGTCAGGACGGCGGAACCAGAGCGAGATATCCCGTTCCGTTGACTGGAGCAGTTCGGCGAGGGCCAAGCCCCAGGACCCAGCACCCAGGATGGCGACCTTCAACGGGTCTGCTCCGAGCGCCGGACCCGGAGGCGCAACGGTACTCCCTGGAAGCCGTAGCGCTCGCGGAACTGGTTCTCCAGGTAGCGGGCGTAGCTGAAGTGCATCAGACCGGGGTCGTTGACGAAGAGGGCAAAGGTGGGCACCCGGCTACGGGCCTGCACCGCGTAGTAGATGTGGAGCCGCCGGCCGGCCTTGCCGCTGGGCGGCGGCCGGCGATCAACCGCGGCGCGGACGAACTGGTTCAACTCACCGGTGGGGATGTGCAGGGCCCGGGCCTGGGCGAGGTCGAAGGCGGTCGGCAGGACCTTGCCGATGCCTCGGCCCGTCAGGGCGCTGGTGAAGAGAAAGGGAGTGCCCGGCGCCCAGTCGTAGGCGGCCCGGAGCTCGCGGACTAGGCCCCGGTCCCGGCGCGCGTCCTCATCGAGCAGATCCCACTTGTTGAGCAGCAGGACGGCGGGACTGCCGGAGGCATCGATCCGCTCGGCCAGCCGTTGGTCCTGATGGGTGACGCCTTCGGTGGCGTCGAGCACGAGCAGGGCGACGTCGGAGCGGTCGAGAGCGCGCAGCGAGCGCACGAGGGAGAAGTACTCCTGCGGATCGCCTTCGCGTGCCCGGCGTCGCATGCCGGCGGTGTCGACGAGTCGGAGGGCCCCCATGTCGGTCTCGATGACGGTGTCGATGGCGTCCCGGGTCGTGCCCGGGAGGTCGTGGACGACGGAACGGTCCTCGCCGACGAGCCGGTTGAACAACGTCGACTTGCCGACGTTCGGCCGTCCCATGATGGCGACCGAGGAGATCGCCGGCGCCGCTTCGCTCGGGGTCGGGGCGGCATCGCCGTCCTCGATGGGCTCGAGACCGCTGCGCGAGCGGCTGGACGACCGCGAAGGTGTCGGCAACGGCGTGTCGGCGCTCAAGAGGCCTCCACCGGTGACCTTCGGCAGCCGTGCCACGACGACGTCGAGCAGGTCGCCGACGCCACGGCCGTGCAGGGCACTGATGAGAAACGGCGTGCCGAGCCCGAGGGACGACAGCTCCCAGGCCTCCGCCTCGCGGCGCTCCGAGTCGACCTTGTTCGCCACGACGATGACTTTGTCGCCGAGGCGTCGCAGCACGGAGGCGACAGCGGCGTCCTCCCCCGTCACGCCCGTCGTGGCGTCGAGCACGAAGAGCACGAGGTCGGCGGACTTCATGGCGCGGACCGCCTGCGCGGTCACCTTGGCCTCGAGGACGTCACCGCCCTCGACGAGCCCACCGGTGTCGACGAGGCGGAAATCCGTACCCGCCCAGTCGACCATCACCTCGAGGCGGTCGCGGGTGACGCCCGGGTGGCGTTCGACGATGGCCACCTGGCGGCCGATGATCCGGTTGACGAGCGTGGACTTGCCGACGTTCGGCCGGCCG
>PLDE01000271.1 GCA_003135035.1 Candidatus Dormiibacterota bacterium
GACCCTCAGCTCCGCCATCGTGCGCGGTCGGCAGCTGACCATCATCGGCCACACCAGTCCCCAGACGCCCTGGGATATCCGCGCGCGGGCTTTCGGTGAGGTGGCCGACCACACCGCGGCGGGCCGGATCCGGCTCGAGGTTGAGGAGATGCCGTTGTCGGCTATCTCCTCAGCCTGGCAACTCCAAGCCACCTCCCCACACGCCAAACTGGTCCTCATCCCCGCTCTCTGACGGACCCCGGAGGTCGCACGAAGGGACCATACGAGTGAGCTTTAGACCAAAGAGAGAGTCAGCTTGAATCCGCCCCAAATCCTTCCCACCCGCATCCGCGAGGGCCTCGCGCCCGGAGTCACCTATCTGATCGAGGGTGAGCTGGTGCCCATGCTCCACTGCAGTCTGGACGGTTCGATGCCGGTTTACTTCGAGCACCATGTCGTGCTCTGGAAGGACCCCCAGATCGGAATCAAGCTGAAGGCGGTGCGGGGCGCGGTCCGACGCCTCGTCGCCGGACGGCAGGTGTTCTTAACAGAGGCCAAGGGCCAGGGAGACATCGCTTTCTCACGAGATGCTCCCGGTCACGTCTTCCCGCTGGAGCTGCCTCGGGGGGCCGCCATCCTCGTCCGGGAACATCAGTTTCTGGCGGCGACCGGATCGATCCGCTACAGCACCAGCCACCTGCGTGGGGTCCGCAACAATCTCTTCGGCCACAGCGGTTTCTGGGTCGATCGCTTCGAGGCTCATGACGGAGACGGCGTGGTTTGGCTGCACGGCTTCGGCAATGTCTTCGAGAAGGTACTGGCGGACGGTGAAGAGATCGATGTTGAGCCCGGGGGTTGGGTTTACATGGACCCTGACGTCCGCCTGCGGCCGGCCGCATACGGTCTTCGCACCGGCATCATGGCCGGAGTCGGTGAGTTGATCTTCAATCGATTCCGAGGCCCGGGGCGGGTTGGCATTCAGACCATGTACCTACATCCGCCGAGCTCCGACTGAGAGGAGAGATTTACGTATTTTCACGATCCCGTTTACGCGTTTTTTCTGAGGGACCGAGAAACGAGCGTCTCGTGGTCTTCCCGCTCTCAACCTCCGGTTAAGAGCGGCGCAGGGAGCTCCGCCCGAAGGAGTTAGCCCGCACGCAGGGGCACTTCGTCAGCTCTAGGCGCACCCGCCGCCCCCCTCGCTGGAGGCGCTCAGGCGGCTACTGCAAAGTCCGCAGACTCGAAGAGTGACGACTCCTAGGTGGGTCGCGACTGGGAGCCTTGCGCGTTGTGCTCCTGACGCCCTAGCTGGTGGACCAGCTACGGACCCGGCATCGCCTTCTGGCTAGCAAGCCATCGATCGAACTCCTTGTAGCGAAGCCTAGGCAAGGCGTGCCACGTCACACGGATGTCCAGGTAACTCGACAGTTGCGACGCTAAGCGGTGGCGTAAATAAATCCATTCGGCAATAAGCAGGACTCCCACTACGATCAAGCACGCGCCCGCCCAGACAAGGTGCGCACTGAAGGCTAGACCGGCCATGGCGCCAGTCCCCGTAATGCAGGGAGCCATCGCTAAGTAGTACAGGCTGTAGATTCGGGCGGATCTAGTGGCGTCTGCGCCAATCCTGGGCACCCTTCCCGCCTCGAAGCGACTCGTCGGCTTTGTTCGGCTCCCATTATTTACCGCCCTCCATGGAGCTGTAAGTGTCCACGGCGATCTGTGCAGCACCAGATCCCAGGCTAGTCCACGTCAGAGCAGCGCCGACGGCCTCGCTAACTGCCCCTGTGGCGATTGAACCTCCGCCCCAAGGGCCGCCTCCCGGCCGCTGCAGGCTCCTGGGTTCCGTGCTCTAATCACCGTCGTGCCACGACTTGCCCGAGACGGCCTGTCAGACGCAACCCGGCGCCTCGCCGCCGCTGGCTGTCTCTCCCCGGGCGACGAGGCCGCCGAACTCGCTGCTTCTGCGCGGGGCGATGGCGAGGCGCTCAAGGCCTTGGTCGAGCGCCGGGTAACCGGGGAGCCCCTGGCCTGGATTACCGGAAAGATGGAGTTTTGTGGTTGCACGGTCGCGGTCTCCCGCGGTGTCTTCGTGCCCCGCTGGCAGAGCGAGAAGTTGGCCGCGAGAGCCGCCGAGCTACTCCCCTCCCGCGGTCGGGCGATCGATCTCGGTACTGGCAGCGGAGCCGTCGCCCGCGTACTCCTCGAGCGACACCCCGATGCCGCCATCATCGGCACGGAACTCGATCCTGTGGCCGCCGAGTGCGCCCGGGGAAACGGGGTCACCGTCGCCCAGGGAGACCTCTTCCAGGCGCTGCCGGTTTCCTGGAAGGGAACCGTGGACGTCATCGTGGCCATCCTTCCCTACGTCCCCACGGCCGAGATCGCCTACCTCGCCCGCGACGTGCGTGACTTCGAACCGAGGTCCGCTCTCGACGGTGGCGAGGACGGTCTTCGTTTCGTTGGTCGGGCGGTTGCCGAGGCGAGCGACTGGCTTCGCGCCGGGGGACATCTGCTTTTGGAAATTGGCGGAGATCAGCCGACCGCCCTGATCCCCGCGCTTGAGCGAGCCAGCCTCACCGTGGTCCAGGTTATCTGTGATGAAGATGGCGATCCCCGGGGCATCCAGGCGGTCAGAGCATCGCTTTAGACCGGCCCAAAGATGGAGATCTGTCGGGGGCGGCGCTGAGGCTACCGAGTCAGCCGTGCTGAGGTAGCTCGTGGTCGGCGTGGGTGGCCGGTTCCAGCTGAAAGGTGGAATGCTCGACGTCGAAATGGCCGGCTAGACACTCCTGGAGGCGGTCAATCACCTTGCCAGCGCTACCGTCGCTCAAGCAGGCGTCGGAGACGATGACATGGGCGGAAACAACCGGCAGATTCGAGGTCAGCGTCCAGGCGTGCACCTCGTGCACGGCCAGCACGTCGGGAAGGCCAGTCAGATGCCGCCGCACCAAGTCGAGGTCGACCGACTCTGGCGTCCCCTCGAGGAGAATCCGCCCGGAGGCGCGGAGCACCCCGGCCGCGGCTCGCAGCATCAGCCCGACAACCACCAGCGACGCGATCGAGTCGGCACG
>PLDE01000203.1 GCA_003135035.1 Candidatus Dormiibacterota bacterium
TGGGAATATCAGGCACCCGGGGGAGACCCGAGTAGGCGCTTCGTCGCGCCCGTCGAGGTCCGGGGTCAACCCCTTCCTCTGCGCCGGGCTCGCGATGTGGTCCTGGAACACGCCACCGCGGCCGGTGCCCCGGTCGCCACCGAGAGACGCTTCCACACTGGCGACCGGGTGGAGCACGCCCGCTTCGGACGGGGCGTGATCAGAGTCAGTGAGATGACCGGAGCAGGGGAGGAGGTGGTGATCGATTTCGCGTCGGCCGGGCACCGTCGCTTCGCGGTGAGTGACGCGATCCTGCGCCGGGTCGAAAACTAGCCACAGCGATGGCCGAGGAACCAGTTCCCAGCTCCGCCCGGCGCCGGGTGACTGAGCTGCGCGAGGAGTTGGCCCACCACAACTACCTCTACTACGTGCTGGACTCGCCTGAGCTCGCCGACGCTGACTACGACGCTCTTTTCCGGGAACTGCAGAGCTTGGAGGAGTCCTATCCGCGGCTGCGGAGCAAGAACTCGCCGACCCGGATGGTGGGCAGCCAGGCGCTGACGCCCTTTCGCAAGGTGCGTCATCGCGTCCCCATGTACTCCTTGCAAAACGCCATCTCGATCGAGGAAGTCCGGGCCTTCCGGGAGCGCGTCCGCCGTCTGGCGGGCAGCGATCCTGCCCTCGGTGCCGAGCTCAAGATCGACGGCTTGGCGGTCAGTCTCACCTATCACCACGGCGAGCTCGAGCAAGGCGCGACCCGGGGTGACGGTGAGGTGGGTGAGGACATCACCGCCAACATCCGCACGCTCGAGGGCATCCCCGCCCGGCTGAAACCGGTCACGGTCAAGGGCCTGCCCGAGCGCTTTGAGGTGCGCGGCGAGGTCTACATGCCCCACGCGGTGCTGGCGGGGCTCAACCGGCAGCGAGAGGGAGAGGGCCTGCCCCTCTACGCCAACTGTCGCAATGCGGCGGCGGGGAGTCTGCGCCAGATGGACTGGCAGGTGACCGCCAGCCGTCATCTCGAGGCCTTCTTCTACGCCTGCGATCCCCACCCTCGAGAGATCGCGGGGCAGTCCCAGCTGCTCGACTGGTTGGAAAAGTCCGGCTTCCCGGTCAATCCCCACCGCCAGCTCCTCGAGAGCGAGGACCAGATGGTGGAGTACCTGGAGCACTGGCGCGAGGCGCGCCACCAGCTGACCTATGAGACCGACGGTGTGGTCCTCAAGGTGGACCAGCTGCCCCTCCAGCAGGAGCTGGGCGCTGACAGTCGCCGCCCGCGCTGGGCGGTCGCCTTCAAGTTCCCCCCGGAGGAGAGGGAGACCACGGTTCTCTCCATTGACATCAGCATCGGCCGCACCGGGGTAGCAACCCCGGTGGCCAACCTGGCGCCGGTGCTGGTGGCCGGCTCAACGGTGGAGCGGGCGACCCTGCACAACGAGGATCAGGTCCGCGCCAAGGACATTCGCGTCGGCGATCGGGTGATCATCCGCAAAGCCGGCGAGGTGATCCCCGAAGTTGTCCGGGTCCTGACGGACAGCCGGAGCGCCGACTCCAAGCCATTTCAGATGCCCACGGACTGCCCCGTCTGCGGGGCCAGCCTGGTCCGTGAGGAAGGTGAGGCGGCCACCCGGTGCCCCAATCCGCTCTGTCCGGCGCAGCGCCTCCAACGCATCCTCCACTTCGTCAGCCGGGGTGCCCTCGATATTGACCGCTGCGGCCCCGCGGTACTGGCGGAACTTCTCAGCCGAGGCATGATCGAGACTCCAGCCGACCTCTTCCAGCTCAGCCGAGAGCAGCTCGAGCAACTGCCCCAGTTCGGCCAGCGCTCAGCGCGACAGCTCATCGCCGCCATCGGCGCCCGGCGGCAGCCCGCTCTGGCACGGTTGATCTATGCCCTCGGCATCCGCCACGTTGGCGAGCGCACCGCCCGGCTGCTCGCCCAGCACTTCGGCAGCTTGGAAACATTGCGGCACGCGGATGTGGAGTCGATAACCGGCGTCGCTGGCGTGGGTCCGATCGTGGGGGAGGCGGTGGCTAATTTCTTCGCGAGCCCGGGAGGCCGGGAGCTCCTCGCTCGACTGGCTGAGGTGGGAGTTAGCCCTCAGGCTGCGCTCGGCTCGGACGGTCCCTGGCGCGGACTGACCTTCGTGCTCACCGGGATCCTGACCAATTGGACAAGAGGAGCAGCCGAAGACGCGATTCGCCAACTGGGAGGTACCGCTTCCAGCAGCGTCTCGCGCAAGACGACCGCCGTGATTGCCGGCGAGGCGGCGGGCTCCAAGCTGCAGGCGGCGGAGCGGCTGGGAGTGGAAATCATCGATGAGGAGGAATTCGCCCGGCGCTTGGCCCACCCGGCGGACGTGGCCCCGGTCGAGCAGTCGAATGAGGCGAAATCGGGCTCTTAGCGTGGTGGNNACCACCACGCTTAGGGCTCAGCCTCGACTCCCGTCTGCCGCGGTGCTCTTCCTGAGAAGTCGTAGCGCTGTCTGAGCTGTCTCCAAGGCCTGGGTTACATCGGCGCCCACGCTGACCGCCGCCTCGCGGCAGGCGAGCAGGGATACCTCCAGGTCCTCGAGGGCGAGATCTAGGGCGTAGCTCTCGACGCGCCCGACCAGCTCCTCCGGCTCGAGGCTCAGGTCGACTGCGATCCCGCGCATCAGCGCGGCCCATCGGTCTCGAGCGTTCTCGAGCTTGTGTGCCGACTCCTCCAGGCTCGCTTGTGCCTTCACGCTGGCCCGGCGAGCGCCGGGAATCGGCTGGCTCCGTTGCACCGCGGCCGCACCGCGGCGGCCAGCCGTGTCGAGCAGGCGCCGGGCACTTCGCGCTGCAGCAAATGCCTCAGCAGCGGCCTCCAAAGCGAGCGACTGCTGGTCGCTCTGGGCGTTACTCGGTTCGCTCATCGAGGGCAGGATAGGATCGTCACTGAGAGGATCCTAATCAAGGTGTTCAGTCCGAGGGACCTGTCTTTCCCGTTCTGGCAGCGCCATCCTCAGTCACGATGCAGCGAGAGGACGTCCTGGTTCACCGGCCAGCACCTGGCTGGTGACGCGGCCGGGATCAGATGGAGCAATCGCTCGCTTATCTCGTCTTGGGTACTCCGATAAACTCGGCCCGGTGGCGGAAGAGCGCGGCAGTACATCTTTGGGGGGCTCGATAGCCCTGAGCGAGGTCGCTCACGTGAGCAGCCTGGCCCGACTGGGCTTGACCCCGTCAGAAGTGGAGAAGCTGGCGGCTCAGCTGGAGGTGATCGTGGAGGCGGTGGGCAAGCTGTCCGCCGCGGACGTCTCGTCGGTGGAGGCGACCGCCCAGGTGGGCGGCCTGCGCAACGTCACCAGGGCGGACGAGGTGGAACCCGGTCTGACCGCCGACGAAGCCCTGGGAAACTCCAGAGTCCAGGCGCTGGGCTTCCTTCGCGTCCCGGCCATCCAGTGAGCCTGCTCGAGGAGCCTATCCGAGAGCTGAGCCGCCGTCTCCGGAATCGTGAGATTTCCGCCGTCGGTCTGGCCCAGGAGGCGCTCGCCCGGGCAGAAGAGCTAGACGGCACACTGGGGGCGTTTTTGCGGCTCACGCCCGAGCTTGCCCTGGAAGCGGCTGCGGCAGCGGACCAATGCTTAGCGGACGATCCCGAGGGTGCTCCCATCCTCTGCGGGATACCGGTCGCATACAAGGACGTCCTCTGCACCAAGGGGGTGGAGACGACGGCCGGCAGCCAGATTCTTCGGGGCTTCGTGCCCCCCTACAGCGCGACTGTGGTGGAGCGCCTGGCCAGCCTCGGGGTCGTTCCGCTGGGCAAGCTCAACTGCGACGAATTTGCCATGGGCAGTTCCAACGAGAATTCCGCCTACCAGGCCACGGTCAACCCCTGGGACCCGGAGCGGGTGGCCGGGGGAAGCAGTGGCGGATCCGCGGTCGCGGTCGCGGCCCGCTTGGCGTGCGCCACCCTGGGCAGCGACACGGGAGGCTCGATCCGCTTACCCGCGTCGTTCAGCGGCGTGGTCGGAGTCAAGCCAACCTACGGTCGGGTCAGCAGGTACGGACTCATCGCCTTCGCCAGCTCGCTCGATCAGGTCGGCCCCCTGGCCAAGACCGTCGAGGACGC
>PLDE01000277.1 GCA_003135035.1 Candidatus Dormiibacterota bacterium
GGACGCAGCCGCCTGGGCGGGCGGCGCGACCGTTGGCCGACGACTGCCACCGGGGCCAGCGCTGGGAGGCGCTGCGGACGCTCCTCCGGGACGCCGGCGCCGACGGCGGCGCGGCGAGGTGCCACCCGGCCTGGGAAGCGAGAACTTGGCCAGCAGGCGTTCCTGCTGCCCTGGATCCCAGCTGCCACTCTCGATATCCCCGTACGCGGTCACCCGCGCGTTGAACTCGGCCATGAACTCCTGCAGCGGGCGCTTCTCCTTCACCGCATTGGTGATCTGCTTCTCCGCCCAAGGTTGGTATCGAGGGGATTCGGGGTTGAGGAACTCTGGTGGCGGACCCGCCTCGGCTGACCCCTCGATCGGCGCCGCGGCCGGTTCCTCTCCCGATCGCTCCCCGGGCCGAGTGGTTGGTTCCTCGACGGGCGGTGCAGCCGGCTCCTCTTCAGATCGCTCCACGGGCCGAGTATAGGTTGGGGCCGAGGAGGCCTAACTCTCGCCCTGCTCGACCGGCAACTCCCTGCTGGCACTGTCCGGAGCCGCCTTCTTACGGTTCATTCTGAGGGTCAGGGTCCCGCTGGTGATCAGCGCCGTCCGGGGGGCACGCCGGGCCANNTGGCCACGCGCTGCTGCTCGCCTCCGGAAAGCTCGCCCGGAAAGTGGCTGGCGCGGTCGGCTAGGCCGACGTCTGCCAGGGCAGCCAGCGAGCGAGAACGCCGCGCCCGCGTCGGGATGTGGAGCGGAACCAGGGCCGCCTCCACGTTCTCAGCCGCGGTCAGTGTGGGCATCAGGTTGTAGTTCTGGAAGACGAACCCGAAGTTCTGGGCGCGGACATCAACGAGCTGCGACTCTGGAAGGGCCCCCAGGTTCCGCCCGTCGAACACGATAGTGCCAGAGGTCGGCCGGTCCAGCCCCCCAAGCAGCAGGAGCAGGGTGGTCTTGCCATGGCCGGTCGGTCCTTGAACCGTCAGGAATTCGCCGTCGCTGATCACCAGGCTCACCTCCTTGAGGGCGGTGACCCTGCCTCGTCCCTTGGGATAGATTCGGGAGAGCTTCTTCAGTTCATACATGGCTTATCTCCGGGATCAGATCGCGGAGCGGGCGGGCCAGTCGGCTCAGGCTGATGTTCATCAGCGAGTCACTCGACTCGCCGGAGCGCTTCGGCTGGCTGCAGGCGGGCCGCGCGCCACCCGCCGATCAGTCCCGCGATGAGGCCGCCGGCGATCGCCAGCCCCACCGCCAGGCCGAAGATCCCAATGCTGAGCGGCGCCGTTAGATGCAGAGGGATGGAATGGGAGACAGGAGCGAAGGTGTGGGAGAGGGAACCCTTGCCTGCCGATCCGGAGCGTCCCGGGAAGCCGCCGCGACCACCGAAACCGCCGGGTGCACCGGTAGCCGACCCGGGGGCCGGGAGCGTCGCGGACAACGTGTGGGCTAGCTTGGTCACTAGGAAGGCGCCCAGAACTCCGAGCCCGATCCCGACAGCGCCGCCAACCAGCCCCTGGACCACCGACTCCCCGAGCACCTGGCCCACGATCCGCCGGCTGCGCCAGCCCATCGCTTTGAGGGTGCCGAATTCGCGCACCCTCCGGTTGACCGAGGCGGCGGTTAGCAGAGCCGCCAGTACGAAGGCGGCCAACAGGACGAGCACGGCCAGCCAGACCCCCAGGGAGTCAGCCAGGGTGGCAGCGGTGCTGAGGGACCCGGTGACCTCGCTCGCGAGATCCGCCGCGGTCGTGACCGTAGCGTGGGGAATCAGGCGCTTGATCTCAGCTTGGACCTTGGAGATATCCGACGCGTTGTCGGCGGTGACGTAGATCGTGTTGACCTTGCCGGTGTCACTCGCCAACTTCTGCGTCTCGCTCAGCGGCAGGAAGATGTCGTCCGCGGAGGCCGTCGAGGAGAGAGTGACCAGCCCCAAAACGGTGAACTTCGTGCCAGCGACGGTGACTGTGGACCCGACCTTGAGCGAGTGCTGCTTGGCGTAGCTGGTATCCACCAGCGCCAGCAGGTGATCGCTGGCCGTGGAGCCCTGCTGCACCCGCTTGAACCACTCGGCAACCACCTTGGTGCCTGAAGCGATGTCAGAGGCGTTCAAGGGGCCCACGCCCGGGTCGTCGGCATTGACTCCGGCAACCGTGAAGGTCGAGACGCTGAAAGGAGTCGAGGAAGTGGGATCCGGGCTAGGGCTGGAACCGGACCCTCCGCCGCCGAAAGTGAAGGTTCCGGTGATGTGGACCGAACTCAGATTGAGGGTCCCGGTGGCTCCGGCGACTCCTTTCAGCTTCGCGATGGAGGAGACGCGCGAATCGTCGATCGTAGTCAGTCCCGGAGCCGAGCTGAGCCGATCTCGGCTGAAGACCTTGTTGGCATTCGGAGTCGAGCTGCCGGACGGCGGGCCGCCCCCAAAGTGGAAGCCCCCCGAGCTCTGGGGGGTGGCTGCACTGGTCACAGTGATGTCCGTCCCGACTCCGTACAAGGAGTGGAGCACCTCAGCCTGGGCGGCCTTGACCCCCGCGGCGGCCGCGGTGACCGTGACCACCAGGCCAACACCCAGGGCCAAGCCGATCGCCACCACACTGGCGGAGCGTATTCGCCGCCGTAGTTCACGTCCCAGGTAGCGGAAGTACACCGACACTCCGATGTTTGGTGCTGAGCGAAGTCCGCCCGACCGCAGTACAGCCTGCTCGCCTGGGAGTGGCCTCGGGATGGCCTGGGAGTTCCCTGAGCAAATTCCCACCATGTCGGGGCGGTTGCCGCTAGGTTTGCTCCCATGGGTTCCAATTCGGCAGCTCGAGACGACCCGGTGGACAGGCTGCTGGCCCCCGGGATTTGGCAGATCGACACCTTCCTGGGCGGCTGGGCCGAGGTCAACTCCGTCTTCCTGATCGAGGCCGAGCAGCCGGCATTGATCGAGACCGGCCCGGAGCGCGACCTTGACCACGTCATCAGGGGCCTGAGCCGCCGCGGTCTGGGTCCGGAGGATCTGGCTTGGATCGTTCTCAGCCACATCCACCTGGACCATGCCGGCGCCGTCGGCGAGATCGCCCGGCGCTTCCCCAAGGCCAAGGTTGTCTGCCACCCCAAGGGCTTGCGCCATCTCGCCGACCCGGCCCGACTCAATGCCGCTTCGGCACAGGTCTACGGCGCCAGGCTCGACTCCCTGTACGGCCTGGNNGCCGAGGATGGCGCCAGGATCGACCTGGGCGCGGGGAGGGAACTCACCCTGGTGTACTCGCCCGGCCATGCCAAGCACCACATCGGGATCCTGGAGTCTGGGTCTGGGATCCTGCTGGTCGGTGATGCGGTCGGGGTAAAGCTGCCCGGCGCCGGGCCTCTTCGTCCGGCCACCCCGCCAGACGACTTCGACCTGGATCAGGCAGTCGACTCACTGCACCGCTTCTCGGCACTTCAGCCGAAACAGCTGATCCTGACTCACTTCGGGTCGGCAGGGCCGCCCGAGGACGTGCTCCGAGACGCCGAAGACAGGCTGCGGACCTGGGCAGCGGTCGCCAGCACCGCGTACCAGCAGGAGCCCCAG
>PLDE01000144.1 GCA_003135035.1 Candidatus Dormiibacterota bacterium
GCTGGCCTGGCTGGGCATGAAGGTGGCCTCCCGGGTGGCCCTCTCCAATGCTCCCGTCCCCTTCTCCTTGCTCACCCTGCTGGCCGGGCTGGCTGCTTTCGTGAGCGGTCTGGTGGCGGTCGGGGCGGGATCTCGAAAGCTGCTCACTCGTCGCCTGGTCGACGAGATCCGCGTCACCGAGGACACTTCCTCGCCACTGGCCCGGGCGGCCTGGGAAGGGGCCGCTATCGCCCTCGCCGGCGCCGGACTGCTGGAGCTCGCCACGGCCGGGGTTTTGAATGGCTCCCACCCCAACCCGATCGCCCTTTTCGCCCCCGGTCTAATCGCCGTCGGGGTGGCCGTCCCGGGGGTGCGCCTCCTGCCTCTGGCCTGTGCTTTGGTGGTGCGCCGAACGCGCTACTCCAGACACGTGGAGACGGGTCTGGCAGTGCGCCAAGTGATCCGGCGACCAGCTGTGCTGCGCCAGGTCCTGATCCTCACCGTCGCCGTCGCTCTCGCCGCCTTCGCGGTGATCGGGTGGTCGGTGGCCGGCACCAATCGCTCCCTCCGAGCCGACTTCGACGTGGGCGCCGCCAAGGTCGTGCAGGTCACTTTCCCGTCATCGGTCAACCTGATCACAGCCGTGCGGCGGGCCGATCCCAGCGGCCGCTATGCGATGGCGGCGATGGAGACCAAGCCGTACAACCAGGACCTCCTGGCGGTCGAACCCTCCCGCCTCGCCAAGGTCGCCTACTGGCCGGCGGGAATCAGCCAGACCAGCTTGGCCGGGATCGTCCGCTGGCTGCAGCCGAAGGTGCAGCCTGCCCTGATCCTGACCGGGACGGCGACCCGTATGACCGTCGACCTGAGCCCGGCGGTCAACCCACCGCCCGACCTGCAGTTCACCATGCTTGACAGCAGCGGTAACGCCCAGGTCGCAGACTTCGGCTACCTCGCGGCCGGCACCCACACCTACACGGCCGCTCTGCCGGCCGCCTGCGCCGGCGGTTGTTACGTCACCTCCTTGGCCCCGATCTGGTACCCGGGCCCGATCAGCTCCGGTCATGTCAAATACTCGGTCACCATCTCGGGACTTCAGGTGGAGCGGGGATCTAAGTGGAGCCAGATCAACAGTCGGATCTACCGGCCCACCTACTGGGGAACCAACTCGGGAAATGCCCAGGTCTCGGGACAGGGAAACCAACTCACCATGCTGCTGTACAACAGCGTCAACCAGGACGTGTCCCCGGCCGCCATTCCCGGACGTCTGCCGAGCCAGCTTCAGGCGGTGTCCACGGTGGACAGCCAGCCCACTGATCCGGTTCACAACTCGGTCCAGGACTTCGACGGCACCTCACTCAACGTCAACACCAGCCGGGAGGTCGTGGCCCTACCCAACCTGGGATCGCTGGGGACGTTGATCAGCCTGCCGATCGCAATGCGAGCCGACCAGGGGACCCCGGTGGACACCACCTACTCCGTCTGGCTGGCCCCGGGGGCGCCCAAGCGGGTGATGAAGAGCTTGGTCAGCCAGGGGATCCATGTGGTCTCGGTGCAAACTCCCGCCGCCACCCTGACCCAGTTCAACGACGGCGGTCTCGGACTGGCCTACCGGTTCTTCGTCTTCGCCGCCGGAGCGGCGGCGCTACTGGCGGTCGCCACCACCATCCTCACCTTCTTCCTGAACGCTCGGCGGCGTGCCTTTGAACTGGCGGTCTTGCGGGCGCTCGGGGTCCCAACCAAAACCCTGCAGCGGTCTTTGATCGCCGAGCAGGCACTGGTGCTCGTCCCCGGGTTACTGCTGGGGATCGTGGCCGCCTTGATCGCCGCACTGGTCGCCCTGGCGGCCGTCCCGGAGTTCGGTTCCAACTCCGGCCAGCCGCCCCTGCAACTGGCCTTGCCGGCGCTCCCCCTGCTCGCCCTGGCCGTCGCGCTGCTCGTCGTGCTGTCGCTGGCGGCGGTGGTGGCCGCCCTGATCACCGTCCGCGGGGTTGACCTGGCCCGGCTGCGACTGGAGGTCCGATGAGCACCGCGGAACCGGTGGCGACAGCAGGCATGGCGATCCGCTGCGACCGGGTCGTTCTCCTCTACCCCAGCGACGAAGGCGACGTGGCCGCTCTGCGGGGGATTGACCTGGAGGTCGAAGCCGGTGAGGCGATCGCTCTCCTCGGACCCTCCGGATCCGGTAAGTCGAGCCTGCTCGCACTGCTGGCCGGGCTGGTCATGCCCTCCACGGGCCGGGTCTGGCTGGGCGACCGCGACCTGGGCAAGATGACTGGCCGGGAGTTGACCCGGCTGCGGGCGACCAGCGTCAGCCTGGTCCTGCAGGACCCCACCCGCAATCTGCTCCCCTACGCCTCCAGCCTGCAGAACGTGGAGTTCGCCCAGAAACTGGGGGCCAGCCGGGCCAAGAAGGAACTCCGACCGCCAGCGGATCTGCTTTCCGCGTTGGGTCTAGGCAACATCGGACCACGCCCCGCGGCCACTCTCTCCGGAGGCGAGCAACAGCGGGTGGCGATCGCCGCCGGAGTCTCGCTTGGGCCGGAGCTGCTCCTGCTCGACGAACCCACCAACCAGCTCGACGCCCACAACCGAGATCTCGTGCTGGGCTCGTTGCTGGCGGTCAATCGCAACCTGGGCACTACCGTCGTCTGCGTCACCCACGACGCCAGCGTCGCCGCCGCGATGCCGCGGACGGTGAATATCCGCGATGGCATGGTCGGGGCCGAAGGGCGGCTGGGACGCACCTTCGCGGTGGTCAGCCGGGACGGCAGCATCCAACTGCCCGACGAGGTGCTCGAGGTGCTGCCCCCCGGGGCTTTGGTACGGGTGGAGCGCCGGGCCAACGGAGCCGAACTCTTCCGGTCCGACCCCCCTGAGGGTGGCTGAGGCCGGGCTCGATCGACTCAGGCAGGCAGGACCCGCCCATCGACCAGCCGTAGCGAGCGATCGCAGGCCGCGACCACGTCCTGGTCATGCGAGGCGAGCACCACGATCCGACCCTGCCCGGCATGGGCGCGGAGCAACTTGAGCACCCGGACTCTGTCCGTCGCGGCGAGCTCGGAGGTCGGCTCGTCGGCGACCAGCAACTCCGGATCCGGAGCCAAGGCGCGGGCCACCCCGACCCGCTGCTGCTGACCTCCGGAGAGATCCTGGACCAGGTGATCAGCGGCCTCATCCAGCCCCACCGCGAAGAGTGCCGCCAGGGTCCGCTGCTCGATCTCCGGGGGGGTCATATCGCGCACCTGCATCGGCAGGGCCACGTTCTCCGCCGCCGTCAGGATCGACACCAGGCCGTGGTTCTGGAGGATGATCCCGATCCGCTGTCGAGCCTGCGCCAGCCCGTCCAGGGTTTGGCCATCCCACCTGATCTCGCCAGAATTCGGGGTCTGGAGCCCGGCCAAGAGCATCAGCAGGGTCGTCTTGCCCGATCCCGAAGGCCCGGTCACCGCCGCCATCTGCCCCGATTCCGCGTGGAAATCCACCCCCTCCAGGATCATCTGGGAGTCGATTCGAGCCCCAACCTGGAGCGCTGTGACGTCTCTCATGCGATCCCCGGCGGTGCCTGTTTGCCGAGCAGCTGCTGGGATCCGAGCAGGTTCCCGGCCAGGGACACGGTTCGCGGTTCCTGGCCCACCAGAGCGGCCCTGACGAGCTCTTCGAGGAGCATCGGAAAGGTGACTCCGCTGGCCTCCCAGAGATAGAAGGCGAGCGAGCCGGGGATGGTGTTGACCTCATTGAGGAAGAGCTCACCGGACGCCGCGAGCAGGAAGTCGACCCGGGCCGTGCCGGCGCAGCCAAGGCCGTCGAAGGCGAGGACCGCGAGGCGCTGAACCTCGGCCCTGGTTGCTTCGGGGATAAGCGCCGGCAGCTCCCGACGGGGGTCGCCGTGCCCCGATTTGGGAGAGTCCGCTTTGCCAGCGAAGCCGCCATCTCCGAGCTTGCCCTGGGGGGAGTACTTGTCGGAGTAGCTGAGCAGGCCCTCTCCCTTCAGGGGCCGCTCGACCGCGGACGAGCGCGGCTCGGCCAGCTTGACAGCGCAGTTGAGGTCCGATGAACCGACCACCGCCCGCTCCAGGATCAGCTGGGGGTCAAAGTCGAAAGCGACTTCGACCGCTCGGTCGAGCTCGGACTGGTCGGCTGCCAACCCGACGCCAATGCTGGAGCCGCCCCGGTTGGGCTTGACGACCAAGGGGAATCCGAGCTCGAGAGCCGCCTGCTGAGCCTCCCTGGCACTGGCCACACCGCGGCCCGGCAGGACCGGCAGTCCCAGGGCTTGAAAGAGCTCCTTGGAGCGGAGCTTGTCCATGGCCAGTGCCCCACTGAGGGTGTCGCTGCCCACTTGGGGGATCCTGGCCATGGCCGCCAGGCCAGCCAGTGTGCCGTCCTCTCCGAAGGTGCCGTGGAGGACGGGGAAGAGCGCGTCAACGGCGAGTTCGCGAGGCCGAGAGAGCAGGGCAGGAGCGCCCGCCCGGAGCTGGCCGCTGGCAAGGTCGAGAAGCACCGGCTCGCCCTCCTCGGGAAGGCCGGCACGGAACGTGCCGAGCTCTTGGAAGCTGGCTTTGGTGAGCCACTTGCCGTGCTTGGTGATGTACAGGGGCACCACCTCGGCGCCCAGCTCCCGGAGCACGGGCATCACCTGGCAGGCGGTGATGATGCTGATCTCGTGCTCCACCGAGCGCGAGCCAAAGACAACGCCCACGGTCAAACCCTGCAGGCTCATGGTGACTCCAAGAAGGAATCCGGGAGGTCGTTCTCGAAGAGGACGACGCTCCCCGGCCCGGCCACGTCGGGGAGCCGAAGCTGGGCCCCCGCCAGATCGGCGGCGACGGTCAGCTGCGAACTGGGGTAACCAGCCTCGACAAGCCCGGCGGCGATGGCTGCCGACTGAATCCGGCCGACCAGGATGACGTGGGAGCAGACCCCGGCCGCCTGCCGCCCCAACTCGCGCATGCTCCGCTCCTGCAATGGTCCCAGCTCGATAAAGCCGGGCGTCACCAGCACGCGGCGCCGCCCGGGCAGGCTGGCCAGCAGGCGCAACGCCGCAGCAGCCCCGTCGGGGTTCGAATTGTAGGCGTCGTCGATGATCGTGAGTCCGTTGAGCTGAGTCACCTGAAGCCGGTGAGGCGCCCCCCTTATCCGGGTGGCCCGCTGGGCCAGGGTCTCTGCGCTCATCCCCAGTTCGACGGCGGTCGCCCAGGCGCAGATGAAGTCGGCCACGATCGGGTCACCATGGATCGGGAGGGCGAGCTCGAGGGCCTCGCCGGCGCTGCCCCGGAGCCGGAGCCTAGTCGCGTCTGGGCCAGCCCCTACCTCCTCGGCCCACCAGCGGTCACCGGGCCGACCGACCCAGACTGCGCGCGCCTGCAGCGGAGCAGTGAGGAGGTCACGCTCATTGACATCGCCGGGAATCACCGCCACCCCGGTTGCGGGCAGCGCTGCCAGCAGCTCCGACTTGGCCTCAGCGATCTTCTGCCGCGAGCCGAACCGCTCCAGGTGCATTACCCCGACCGCGGTGACCACGCCCACCTGAGGGTGGGTGAAGGAGCAGATCTCGGCGATCTCGCCCCGGCGATAGGCTCCCATCTCCACCACGGCGAAGCGGTGCTCCGGGCGCAGCCCCTCGTTGATCGCGCGGCAGACCCCCAGGGTGGTGTTGAAGCTCTCCGGGGTGGCGAAGCAGGCACTCTCTGGGGAGTCGAGAAGCTGCTGCAGGAAGAGCTTGGTGGTGGTCTTGCCATAGCTCCCGGTAATCCCGATCACCAAGGGCGCCACATCCTGGATCCGGCGCTCGGCCAGACGCATGTAGAGCTGGCGGCGGCGGTGCTCGTCGGGAGCCAGAAGGCCCACCGCCGCCGCGTAGAGGATGACCAGGACCAGATCGATCACCGCCATCAGCGCCGCTCCCGGCCAGCCGCTCCAGAGGGCGAAGAACAAGAGGACGGCGGTGAGCACTGCGGTGGCCACGGCCAGGCGGCGGGCTCGGTTGGTCCAATTGAGTTCACCCCGCTTTCCGAAGGGCCGGTTGGTGCCCCAGGGAAGCAGAGTCGCCAAGAGCAGGTAGACGACCCGAGAGGAGTCGCCAGGCCAGGCGGCGGCCACCGCCAGGGCGAGCGCGGCGGCGGCCAGCAGCAGCTGCCAGCGCCAGTTGCTGCGCAGCCGGCGCCGGGCGGTGCGCCAGAGCCGAGAAGGTTGGTACTCGTCGAGCTGGAGGAGGTAGAGCCAGCCCTCAAAGCGGCGCCGGACGGAGAGCAGGGCCAAGAGGGTGAGCAGGAGCGCCTGCCACACGGGAATGGTCACAGGCTCAGAGTCTCGCGTCCATGAAGGAGTCGAAGACCCGAGCGAAACGCCCAGGCTCGTCGACAAAAGGGAAATGACCGCTCGCGGAGAACTCGACCAGCTCCGAGGAGGAGATCAACTGATGCAGCCGCCGGCCGTAGGGGTCGAGCGCCAACTCGCCATCCTGGGCGCCCCAAATGATCAGGGTCGGTAGGTGGATGTTGGCGGCAACCTCGCTCAGATCCTCCTGCACGGCTCGGACCAGGATGGGACGGAGCTCCCCCGCCGAGCGGTAGTCGGCTGAACCCATGCGCTGGCGCAGCCACTCCACGGTGGGTTCGGCCAGCCGATCGGGCAGGACGGTCTCGGCGCTCCGGCGGAGCGCCGAGAACGCTCGAACTCGGCCCCTCGGCGGCCCTGCCTTCGCGGACGGCACCCCGGAGGGGGCACAGAGGAGAAGGCGGTCGACCATGCCAGACCCGGGTTGCGCCAGCCGCAGGGCCACACCCCCGCCATATGAGTGACCGAGGAGGGACACCCGCTGCCAACCCCGCTCTCGGATGAGATCCCGCACCAGGTCCGCGTACCGGCCCCTGCTCCACTCGGTCAGGCCGATCGGGGAATCCCCGAACCCGGGCAGATCGAGCGCGGCTAGATGTCGAGGTGTCCGAGCCAGCCGCAGGAGCCCGGCGAAGCTGGCCGCGTTGGCTCCCCAGCCGTGGAGGAGGAGGACGGGCGGGTCCGTTCCGGCCCGCTCGAGCAGTGAGACCCGATGTTCCCCCAGGACGGCACTCTCTCGGGTAGGTGCCGCAGTGCCGCGTGGAGGAGTCGGCATCGGGTTTCGAGTCTAATCAGTGGCCGGGCTGCGAAGCGTCGGGCGGCTCAAGGGAACTGGGGCTGGGGAGGGCGCTTCAGCGGTGGACCCGGGCGTCAGTGCCGGCGCGAAGGTCAGCCCGGATCGGGACGACCATCCACCAGCGCCAGAGTGCGGTTGGCCGAATCGGCCACGATTTGGTCGTGCGAAGCCACGACCACGATGTTGCCGCGCTCGGCATGCTCGCGCAGCAGAGTGAGGACTTGCGCACGCCGCTCCACGTCCAGCTCTGAGGTCGGCTCATCAGCCAGCAGGACCTCCGGGGCCCCGACCAAAGCCCGGGCCACGCCGACGCGCTGGCGCTGACCGCCCGAGAGGTCGCGCACCAGCCTGTCGGAATGATCGCTCAGCCCCAGGGCGCTGAGGACCTCAGCCGTGCGCTGGTTTACCTCAGCCCGGGCAACCCCGCGGGCCTGCAGGACGATGGCCACGTTTTCGGCCGCGGTCAGGACGGATACCAGGCCGTGGTTTTGCAGCACCACACCAATTCGGCGCCGCAAGTCCCCACTCTGCGCCAGCGGCTCGCCGTCGAGCAGCACCTGGCCCCGGTCCGGATTCTGTAGTCCCGCCATGACCAGGAGCAGGGTCGTCTTACCGGAGCCGGAAGGCCCGGTGACAACGACCATCTCTCGGGCCGCAACTTTGAGCTCGGCGCCATCAAGAATCTTGCGGGATCCAATCTCGACGCCGAGCTGCTGGGCCCAGAGTTCCTTAGCCATCGGACTCGGTCTCGGGAGTGCGCAGATCGACGCCGTCGGCATGGCGCGCGACCCGCAGCAGGGTGCCCGCTGGAAGCCACTCGAGCACGTCCGGGGGCAGCTGCACGCTCCCGTCGCGGCCGACGACAGCGTACTCCTGGCCCATCCGCCCCTCGGCCCCGATGCGCCCATCGCGGATGGTCACGCTGCGCGGCATCGCCGCCGCCACCGCCGGGTCGTGGGTGACCACCACCAGGGTCGTTCCCAGTTGCTGATGAACCTCGAGGACGAGCTCGATGACCCGGTCTCGACTCTTGGTGTCCAAGTCGCTGGTCGGCTCGTCGAGCAGGAGCAGCTGGGGAGCCTTCGCGGCGGCGGACGCGATCCCCACCCGCTGCTGTTCGCCCCCGGACCGGGTGGCGACGGTCTGGTGGGCCAGCGACGACATGCCCAGCAGGTCGAGCAACTCAAGAGGGCTCCAAGGCGGGGGCCGGCGGCGGCGGCGACGGGCTTCACGCTGAGCGAATTCGATGTTTTGCTCGGCCGTGCCGAAGCCGAGCAGGTTCCGCATGGGGTCCTGGAGCATCAGGCTAATGGCGCTGGATCTGAGTTCGAGCAGCTTGCGATTGCTGCTGCGACCGAGGTCATTCGCCCCCACCAGGACGTGCCCGGACGAAGCGCGGAGAAGACCTGCCAGCAAGGCGAGCAGGGTGGACTTCCCCGATCCAGACGGACCCAGGAGGGCGATCACGCCGCCCGGCTCAACATCGAGGTCGACGCCGCGCAGGGCGACCACGTCACCGCCCGGGCTGGAATAGAGATGGACCACGGAGTCGCAGTGGACGGCGACCCCGCCCAATAGCGTGGGGGCGGCGCTGGCAGTCACAGGGTGTCCGCCCGCAGGGCCTGGTACCGAGCCCGACGCAGGGCGACCGCCGAGGTGACGAGGGCGGTGCCGATCAAGACGATCAGCATCACCGCCGCCATGACCACGATCGGGAGCAGGGGAAGGGCGGTGGCCGGTACCGGCGCGCCGGCATTGGAGCCGAACTGCGGGACGGACGAGAGGGCCAGGGCGGCACCGATCAGCCCAGCTATCAGGCCCAGGGCTACCCCGGGGACCACCACCAAGAGCTGCTCTTCGACCAGGGAAATCAGGAGGGTCCGCCGAGACACCCCCACGGAGCGCAGGACAGCCAGCTCGAAGACGCGGCCTCGAGCGCTCATCAAGGAGCTGGCGACTCCCGATCCGGCGGCCAGGATGAGGGCGGCCGCGGCGGCGAACAGGAAGAACAGGTACCCGTAGGCGAGCCCGCCATGGTCGAACCGGTAGAGGAGCGGCGCTGGAGTCTGTTGGGAGGTGATCCGGATACCGTCGCGAAGCAGTCGGGCGGTGATTCGGGAGGGGGCATGCGGCGACAGCCAGACCTGAAGGCTGGTCGCCACCGGCGTTCCCGTCTCGGCGCGCAGGGCCAAGGGGAGGTCCATCAGGAATCCGTACTCGCCGAGCCGGGGCAGCGCGATCGACTCTCGACTCAGGTTGAGGGTGAGCTCAGTGCCGTCGAAATCCTCGGCTGAGGCGTAGACGGGGTTGCTCTCCTGAGCTGCCGCCGTACTCAGGCCCGGTAGGGTGATTGGCAGGGCGCCAGGGACCAGCCCGGGTACCAGCAGTTCAGTCTGCGAGTCGGTGAAGTGGGCAAGCAGCTTGCCGTTGGAGTTCGGCTGGGCCGAAGCACCGGAGAACTCCGGCTGCCAGTAGCCCTGACGAGCGAACCCAGCGTAGGCCGAGCGCCAGGTCCCCTGCGAACCTGACCGCGTCTGCACCTGGGACAGGGTCAGGGAGTACTTCACGGTCTGAGGCCCGTTGGGCTGGGCCGTCCAGTTAGGTATCAGCTCGGTGACCCGGCAACCGCCGACGCAGGTGGGGGGCAGGGGAGCGACATAGGTGTGGGTGCCGGGAGAAAGCTGGCCGAAATCCACCAGGGTGGGATTGCTGCCCGGATCAAGCAGGTCGAACTGGAGGTCCGGCTCGGGGTAGACCGCCGCCGAGAGGGTGACGGTTACCCGGGCTTGCCGGCCGCTCAGCACCATCGCGTGGGTGACCTTGGGTCGAAGCCATTGGGACAGCTCCTGGAGAGTGTGGTTGCTCACCGAGCGCTGCCAGTAGCCGACCCGATTCAGCCTGGTCACGTCGACTGCGAGCAGCTCCTCGCTGGGGGTGATCGACTCCTCGGCCGCCATCGCGTACTTCCCGGACGGGTCGGCCGCGCGGACGGCGTTGACCAGGTTCACCGACGCCGGGACGCGCACCAGGAGGACCCGCGCCGCGCCGGTCTCGAAGTCGGCGCGGGTAACCCGATTGTTGGCAGCCACGGCCCAGCCGACGACGGCGAAGGAGGCGAGTCCGGTAGCCAGAGCGAGCACCAGGATCTGACGGAGATTGGCTGGCCGGCGAACGGCTTGACGGACCGCCAAATGCCCGGCGACATGGGAAGAGTCTTTGGTCCAGCGGGCGACGGCGGCGCAGAGGACAGGCACCGAGCGCACCCCGAGGATGCCCACCGCCACAGCGATCAGGCCGGGAGCGAACAAAGCCAGCGGATTGGGCTGACCCCCACTGAGCACCCCCGACACCCGCAACTCCACCACGGCGCCGATCGCCAGCATCACCGTCATCCCCTCGAACAGAGCCCGCGCCACGTCAGACGGCGCTGCCTCCGAGCCGGTCAACTCATCAGACAGACGGCGTCGCAAGATCTTGCGGGCGCCGAGCACGGTGGCCAGGAGGCCACCGGCGAAAGCGGCCAGGGCCGCGTAGACGACTAGCGGCGTGAAGAAAACCGGCGCATGGCTCAGGAAAACTGCTGAGGCCAAGCGCACTGCGAGCCAGGCCAGGAGGATCCCCAGGGGCAGCGCCGCGACCAGCAGAACAAGCGGTTCAGAGAGCCCCACCGAGAGCACTGATCGCGATCGAAATCCGTGCAGTTTGCTGAGTGCGATCTCGCGCTGCCGCGCTTCCACGGTCCGCGCCACCAGGCCGAAGAGGACGAACAAAGTGAGCAGCACCAGCTCCAAGGCGACCACGACCACGATTGCCAGCATCAGACCGTCCTGGTGGGTGACGGCGTTGACCTCTGCTACGAATAAGGTGTTGGCCGGAGCGATGTATTGGGTGTTGGCTGCATAGGCAAACGCCTTGTAGGCGCTCACCACGTGATTCACGTTGTTGATCCCAACCGTGTCGGGGCGGAGGCGGAACTGCACCAGTGCTGAGAGCGGGAGCGGGGTTACCGTCGTTGGGACCGTGAAGAAGGAGTCCAAGGTGGGTAGCTGGAAAGCCACAGCTGGCGCTCGCTGGTGCAAGAAACCAGCTATCCCAGAGGAGGATGTGGGTAGCCCCGAGTAGTCGAAGTAGTTGTCACCCATCCAGTACGGGGCAACCGCGGTTCCCACCTTAACCACCCCTACGACGGTGACCGTAACTGGCACCGGATCGCCGTGGGAACGCACCACGACTTGACTTCCCACCGACGCCCCCAGGACCAGAGAGTCGCGTTTGGTTATGGCCACCTGGTCGGTCTTGCGGGGGCACCCACCGGCGAGAAACGTGATGTGGGCACAGACGTTGCTGCGCGAGACCAGGTCGGTGTTGAAGGAGTAGCCGTTGGCAATCGGGGCTACCGTGACGCCGGCATCCAGAGTCTGAATGGCGGGACGGTACCAATGGCCGAGCTGGTAGTGGCGCGCCAAGGGTATGAGAGCCCGGTTGCGGGCCGGCAACCCTCCCAGCGCTGGACTGGGTACGACGGTAATCCCGTTGGAACTGGCGCTGGAGTCGATCAGGGTCGAATGGAGGACATTACTGGAAACCGCGGTGTAGTAGAAGGGACCGGCAGTCGCCGCCAAGACAGCTGCAGTGGCGACCGCCAGGAGAGCGACACTCGCGCTGGCCCGCCACTTGAAAGCCCTGACTAGCAGCTGAAATTGGTGCATTACAGGGGATTCCCAGCCTAGCTAGGGAGCGGTGACCCCGGTGAGCGCCGACCCCAGCTGGAAGCTCGCTTCTCGTCGGATAGGCGTAAGCCAACGTCAAGACGACCAGTTGCTAGCCGGCGCTTAGCCTGCCCCTGCGTCAAGGTGCCTTACTTGCTGGTGACGACTGACTCGCCTGACAACCCGACCGCATGCACACAGCGACGACTCTCACCTCTCCATCGCGCACAGCCCGGGTGGGCGATAAGTGATGGCGTGCTGACCCTGGGCCGGATCCTAGCAGCGCCCCTGGGCTGGGCACATCCCTCGCTGGGGTGAT
The DNA here is from genome assembly GCA_003135035.1 of Candidatus Dormiibacterota bacterium. Taxonomy (GTDB): domain Bacteria; phylum Chloroflexota; class Dormibacteria; order Aeolococcales; family Bog-877; genus Bog-877. The sequence goes on from PLDE01000144.1 coordinate 12,143, forward strand.
GCCCGGAGCGCCGTCGGGCAGAGCGGCGAGCCTACCGGCGTCGATCGCAACGACAGGTCACTCAGCTCAGTCAGGCATCTCAGCCGCACTTAATGTTGGGGGCAGCCAAGACGTGTTCTGATCATCAGATGGCCCCTACATACTTCTGCTGCGATGCCTCAGGAATTTAAGGAGCGGCGCTCAGGACCACCTCGGGTCCTGGTCGTGGACGATGAACCAGCTATCACTGACTTCATCAAGCTCGGCCTGAGTCGGGAGGGCTTCGAAGTCGAGACAGCCCCCGATGGCCGTGCCGCTCTGGCGGCCGTCGACCGCTTCACCCCGGACGTGGTTGTGCTCGACGTGATGATGCCGCGAATGGATGGGATCGCTCTGACCCGGGAGTTGGCTGGAGATCCCAAGCGGGGGCTGGTGATCCTGAGCGCCCGCGACGATACCGAGGACCGCATCCAGGGACTCGACCTAGGAGCCGACGACTACCTCGGTAAGCCTTTCGAATTCGGTGAACTGCTGGCGCGGGTCCGTTCTGTCTTGCGTCGCCGGCAGCCGGAGCTGGCTGCGGTTCTGCGAGTAGGGCCTCTCCAACTCGACCGCAGCACAAGGAAGGTCCGCCGGGGGAGGGAAGACGTCGAACTCTCGGCTCGAGAGTTCGACCTGCTCTCCTACCTGATGGAGCACCCGGGCGAGGTGCTGACCAGAGACCGCTTGCTCAACGCCGTCTGGGGCGTCTCCTTCTACGGCGACGAGAACAATCTCGAGGTCTACGTACGGTACCTTCGCCTCAAGCTCGGCGACACCGACCGCCAGCTGATCCAAACCGTCCGGGGGGTTGGCTATCGCCTCGCCGCCGACTGACAGCGTCGTCGCCTGGTATCGGAGCCTGCGCTGGCGGCTGACCCTGGCCTTCGTCGGGCTGCTGGCACTGCTTCTGGTGCTCGCCGGTGGGGTCGAGTTCAGCCTCCTCCGAGGGGCCGTTCTCAGCAGTCGGGCTCAGACCTTGCAGTCGACCTTTGACGATGCTCGGACCGTCCTGCAGACCGAGCAGCGCGTCCGCGTCGATGGCGGCCGCCGACCCCTCGGCGCCAAGGCGCTAGCCACCGGTCTAGTCCGCGTCCTCGCCCAGGCCGGGATCACCAGCGCCGTCTACTCGCCGGAACTGGTGTCGGTCGCATCGGCCCGGCCCAGCCCGGGGGCGGCAACGGGGGTGCAGACGGGGATCAGCGTTCCGGCAGTTTCGCAGAGTGATCTCACCGCCGCCGCCCAGTTCGACACGGTCATCGGCGCCACCCTCCAGGGCAGCGGCAGCCAGGTCCGATTGGTGATGATCCTGCCACTCACGGGTCGTCTCGGTACCCGACTGGGAGCCATCGAGCTCAGCGAGCCGGCTGGGCCGATCGATGGTGAGCTGAGTTCAGCCGAGACGGTACTGGCAGCCGGAAGCGCTGCAGTGCTCCTGGTCGCCCTGCTCATCGGTCTGCTGCTGACCACCCGTGGATTGGCACCGCTCAGCCGCCTGACCGCCGCCGCTCAAGCGCTGGGGCGAGGTGAACTCTCCCGGAGGAGCGGCGTCAGGCCCCGGGGCGACGAGGTGGGCGAACTGGCCCGGGTCTTCGACACTATGGCCGACAACGTCGAGCACACGGTCAGGGACCGGGAGGACGCCGAGCGCCGCATGCGCCAGTTCATCGGGGATGCCTCCCACGAGTTGCGCACCCCGCNNGCGGTGCAGGGGGCCCTGCCGGTGATGGCCCAGGAAGCAGAGCGGATGCGGGTGCTGGTGATGGATCTGCTCACTCTGGCGCGGGTCGACGCCCAACGCTCGGTGGAGGTGCGGCCGGTGGAACTGGCCTCTTTGCTCAAGGGATTCCTCGACGCGCGCGGTTCCGGCAGCGCGGTCAAGCTGGTGCTCCAGCCGGGGCTGGTGGCGCTGGCCGACCCCGACGCCCTGGCCACCATAGCCGGCAACCTCCAGGCCAATGCCGAGCGCCACGGCGACGGTAGGGACGTCGTCTGGACGACTGTCGAGCAGGCTGGCATGGTCGGACTGCGCTGCGCCGACGGCGGCCCCGGGATCGCCCCGCAAGACCTGGATCACGTCTTTGAACGCTTCTTCCGGGCGGGCGGCTCGCGGTCACGACAGGACGGGGGGAGCGGGCTGGGCCTGGCGATCGTCCAGTCCCTAGCGGAGGCGCAGGGAGGACGGGTGCTGGCGGAATCGGAGCCCGGCCAAGGTGCCGCCTTCACCGTGCTCCTGCGCTCGAGCGGCGCTGCCGGCTGGGTCCCGGCCCCATTCGCTCCCGATGTCAGCCCTGGGCCAACGCCACCAGTTTGAGGACGGTGTTCCAGTTCCGAGCCGTCCCGCGCATCCCCGGCGTGCGCTCGATCACAGACATCGTCAAGCGCGATCTGCCGATGCCCTCCGGGTAGGTGACGTAGAGGTGTCGGCCCCAAGTGCGGGCCCGCTCGGGTCCGGCCAAGGCATCCAGGGTTCGCACTGACGCTTCGGCAGGCTGGGCCCGGAGGAAGACCACCAGCAGGTGACTGGGGTCAGTCGTTGTCTCGGTCAAGAAGGGGTTGTTGGCGATCATCGACGACCACTCCGCTAGGCCCCGAACGAAAAAGTCGGTCCGCAGGGCGAGGCTCCGCGCCGTCTCGGACTGGAGCAAGTTCTCAAGCTCGTCGTCCCCATCCTGCCCACCTTCAAAGACCAGGTTGCCACTTTGGAGCAGGGTGCGCGGGTTTCCCAGGCCCAGTTCGGCGAGCAGTTTCCGAAGGTCGCTCATGGAGACCTTGGTCTCACCGCCGAGGTTCACCGCCCGGAGCAGGGCGATCTTGGTTGCCACCGCTTACCCCCTCACCCACCACCCTGCCTGCCTCATGCCCAGACAACGCCATGATGCCCGACCGGACTCCAACTACTCCACAACTATAGTTGTACAAGAGTCGTTGTCCTTCTGCTAGGCTGCGGCCGTGAAGACACCCACCTACCGCACGATCACTGACTACCGGGTCCTCGCCACGATGGCGCATCCCCTGCGGCGACGCCTCCTCGACGCACTGACCGTCGATGGCCCATCGACCGCCTCGATGCTCTCGGATCGCACCCAACAGGCGGTAGGCAATGTCAGCCACCACATGAAGGTCCTCTCCCAGGCGAGGCTCGTGGAGGTGGCACCGGAGCTGGCCCGCGACCGGCGGGAGCGCTGGTGGCGAATTGTCGAGGGCAGCCGGCGGTGGTCGAGCACCTCGTTCGACGACGATCCCGCCGCCGCGGCCGTGGCCCATGCCGCGTCCTCCCTGGGCTTGGAGCACCACACCGAGAAGGTGCGCTCCTGGGCCTCCCGTCGCGACACAGCCGACCGAGCGTGGCTCGATGCGGCTTTCTCTACCGACAGTTGGCTCAGATTGGCCCCGGCAGAGTTGAGTGTGCTCGGCGAGCAGATTGTCAGCCTCTTGGCCCAGTGGTCTAACCGGGAAATACCGGACGACGGCGTCGAGCGTGAGTCGGTGTTCATCTTCGCGCATGGCGTGCCCGCCTCGCCATGATCAACCTGCTCGTCCGGCACCGCGACTTCCGCCGCCTCTGGATCGGTGAAACCAGCAGTCGGCTGGGAACCAGCGTGACGACTGTCGTGCTGCCTCTGGTGGCGGTCAGCGTCCTCCACTCCAGCGTCCTCACGATCAGCCTGCTTACGGCTGCCGCCTGGCTCCCCTGGCTGGTCATCGGACTGGCGGCGGGATCTGTGGTGGATCGGTTGCCGCGACGGCGGCTGATGATCTGCTGCGACCTGATCTCGGCGCTGCTGTTTGGCAGCGTCCCGGTGGTGGGCGCGATGGGTCGGCTGACGGACGTACAGCTACTTGTCGTCGCCTTCGCCGCTGGCTGTGCCAGCGTTCTCTTCACCACCGCCTACAGCGCCTACGTGGTGGATTTGGTCAGCGATCGCGACGACCGGGCCCTAGCCAACGGCACCCTCCAGGGCAGCGCTTCCACAGCTCAGATCGCGGGCCCGGGGCTAGGCGGCCTACTCGCCCAGGCCCTAGGCGACGCTACTGCCCTGTTCGCCGACAGCCTCAGCTTCCTGATCTCCGCCGGCTGCCTGCTGTTGATTCGCTTCGTGGAACCGGCCCGGATACCTGAAGGGCCGCGGCGGAGTCTCCGCCATCAAGTGACCGATGGCCTCTCCTTCTGCCTCTCCGATCCGCTGCTTCGTCCCTTGGTGCTGTTCGGCGGTACAGCGAATCTGGCCTTGATCGGATACCAATCCCTACTGGTGGTCTTTCTGGTCCGTGACGTCGGGCTCCGCCCTGGCCTGGTGGGCTTGGTCCTGGCCCTCATCAGCGTCGGCGGCGTATTGGGAGCCCTCGTCGCCAATCCTCTGGCCCGTCGCATAGGGTCGGGGCGGGCGCTGCTGCTGTGCAAGGTGGGAGCCAGCCCCTTCGCCCTGCTGATCCCCCTTACCGCCTCGGGACCAAGAGTCGGCTTTCTCGTGCTCGGTGGAGTAGGTGTCGGTCTGGGCATCGTCGCCGGCAACATCATCAGCACGAGCTTTGTCCAGGCGTACACGCCAACTCACCTCTATGCGCGCACAACTGCCACCACGAACGTGTTCAATTGCGGCACGATTCCGCTTGGGGCGGTGGTTGGCGGCCTGCTCGCCACCTCGTTAGGATTGCACGCCGCACTTTGGATAACGACGGCCCTGCTCCCGGTAAGTGCGCTGCTCTTGGTCGCCAGTCCGCTGCGACATATGCGGCAGCTTCCAGAGCGCCAGGTGCCTACCAACCGAACCTTGGTACCGCGCACGCTGGCCTCAGCCTCCAATTTGCCAAGTCGCATCGTCAATCTACTTGACGAGGACGCGAGAGATCCCAACTAAGTCCAACTCATCGCTGCGTCATCCCGCCGTCGGGGCGGGAGCAGGTCTTCGAGGTCTCCTGCAGATGGCTTAGGGCAGCCTACTCTCCCGCCGTGCTGCCCGCTCGGCGCCGGATCAGGGGTCAGGCTGAACCTGACGGTCGGACGTCAGTCCGCGGGGTGTCGTCTCGCCACCAGCAGCCGCACAACTCCAGGATCCCCCGAGGGGCCCAACTCGAGCACCTGATCGCCATCCTCAGCGCAACTGCGCGGGACCGAGTCAGCTGGTTCGCCCTCGTCAAGCAGCACCTCCAAAGGCTCCCCTGGAGCGAGCCGGTCGAGCGCGATGCGGGTGCGGACGAATGTGAGGGGACAGGCAACGCCGCGGAGATCGAGCCGAGATGGCTCGGTAGAGGTCACAGCCGATCGAAGCTGCCGGTGCGGCGCCCCTCTCTCTCGAAGTAGCGGAAGAGCAAAAACGCGATCACCGCCCAGGCCACCCCGATCCCCAGCTCCTCCCAGATGTACGGCCACGCCGCACCCAGATGGTGCCCGCTGGCAAGGAGGCGCCCGGCGGCAATCCCGTGCGTCAAGGGGAGCACATGGGCCACCACCTGGAGCACGCCGGGGAGCTGGTGCAGGGGGACCTCGACCCCACAGAGCAGGAGCATGGCAAAGTAGGCAATGTTGGCGGTTAGCCAGATGTCCCGGGCCCGCAGACCCAATGAACCAAGGGCCATTCCGAAGCCGGTGCAGGACGCAGTACTGACCAGGACGGTCAGAGCGAGCTCGGGGAGCGCCTTGGGCGAAGGGCGGAAGTTGAGAATCAGGGCGGAGACGAGAAACCCGAAAGCGGTCGTCTGTAGCCCGGAGACCAACACCGGCAGACCACGGCCGAGAAACAAAGCGATTCGGTTGGCAGGGGTGGCCAGAATCGGACTCAGAGTCTGGAATTGGCGCTCATTGGCGAGCGCCATGGTCATGCCATAAATCCCCGACATGCTGCAGATCTGGATGGAATTACCGACAACGAAGAAGGTCGTCGAACCAACCCCGGTGGCCCGTCCCAGATAGACGAAGAAAAGGATCTGGAACAAGGGCGCAGCGAGCATGGTGGGGATGTACTGCCAGGGGGTGATCCAGTAGAAGAGGGCACGATAGGAGATCAGCCCGCCGACGAAGAAAATCCGCCAGAAGTTTCCGGTTCGGTTGGCGCGCTGGACGGTGACGGCACTCATTGGAAGTTCAAAGTTGCGTGCGCCCGGGCCAGTCGCTCGACGTTGCCCACCAGCACGATGCCGAGACCTAGATAGACCAGCGACGCCACCACGCACCAGAGCATGGCCACCCAGGGATCACCCCCCAGGGCCGCCGACCGCATCGACTCAATTCCCCAGGTGGGAGCCAGGATGTAGGCCAGGTAGTGAGTCCAGCCGGGCAGCAGGGAGAGCGGGACGACCAGGCCGCAGACGAGCCAGACCGGGTATTCCAGGGCGTTGGAGAGGGCATCAGCATTGCGGTAGAGGACAAAGCTTGACCCCATGACCAAGCCCAAGAGCCCGAGCGCGACGATCATGACCACCGCCGCCAGCACAAAGGCCAAGGGATCGACCAGATGGATGTGGGCCCCGAAGACGAGCCAGCCCCAAAGCAGCGTCGCCCCCATCGAGTAGAGACCCACGCTGGCCGTCCCCAGGGTGATTCCCAAGAGGACCACGACTAGCGGCGCCGGCACCATCACCAGCGGCTCCAGCATGCCCTGATGACGTTGCCAGGAGAGCGCGCCGCCGCAGCCGAAGACCACCGTCGACCAGATCCCCATGATGCCGGCACCGAGGGCGTAGTAGAGCAGCGGCAAGGTACGGTTGCCGGCCTGTTGGTCGGCCATGGCGATGCTCGCGAAGATGAGCGGTTGGACTAGTGAAACCATGACCACAAAGCCGGACTGAGCCTGCATCTTGAGTTGGTACCACCAGCCGGCGCGGACCTGCCGGGGCCAGCTCAGCGCCGCTGGTCCGGAGCGGTACAGAGTGCGATTGAACTGGACCAGGCTCATCCGGCCGTCACCAGCGCCACATAGGCGTCCTCAAGGGTGGGCTCCCGAGCGGCGATCCGCTCCACTCGGACTCCCTCCAGCAACTGCAGCAAGCGCCCGGTGAGCTGACTGCCTTCGCTGGCCTGCACGGTGAGCAGCTGGGCCTGGTCACGCACCTCGATCGTCACCGCCTCCACCTCAGGCAGCTCACGGATTCTGGCTACCGTCTGCTCGGGCACGCCGTAGGCCTCGATCTCCACCACGGTCCGGGCGGTGACTCCGGCCTTGAGCTGCTGAGGAGTGCCCTCGGCCACGATCTGTCCTTGGGCGATGACCGCAATGCGGTCGCAGAGGCTGTCGGCCTCGAACATGTAGTGGGTGGTGAGCAGGATGGTCTTGCCGGCTCGGGCGAGATCGGCCACCACCTGGCGAACTTCTCTGGCCCCGACCGGGTCGACGCCGATGGTGGGCTCGTCGAAGAAGAGGACGGGAGGGTCGTGGAGCAAGCCACGGGCCAGGTGAAGCCGTTGCCGCATCCCCCGGGAGAAGCCCTCGACACGCTCGGTGCCCCGGCCCTGGAGACCAACCAGATCGAGCACCTCATTGATCCGCTTCCGCTGCATCCTGGGCTCCAAGGCATACAGGTCAGCGAAGTAGCGCAGGTTGTCGAGGGCGCTGAGCCGATCGTAGAGGCCACGGTCGCCCCCGAAAACGTAGCCAATCTGGCGGCGCACGTCCCGAGGGCGTTCGACGACGTCCATGCCGAGCACTCGGACCTGGCCCGATGTGGGCAGAAGAAGGGTGCAGAGGACCCGGATAATGGTGGTCTTGCCCGCCCCGTTCGGCCCCAGTAGTCCGAAGAGTTCGCCCGGTTCGACGCGCAGAGTGACTCCCCGCACCGCCTCGATCTCGAGGCGGTGGCGGCGGAGGGTACCGGTAGTGGTGCGATAAGTTCGCCTCAGATCGGCCACATCGATGGCGGGCTCACCGCTCAGGGGTCGGGCTGTGGACACGGGCGGCCAAGTTTACCGGGCACGGTCCCAGCCCCGGAACGGTCAGGGCGCCTCGGGTCAAAAGGGCGGACCAATCGAGGCCGAGCTCGAGACCCAGCGAGAGATGGCTGGGCCCACCTTGGGGGCGCTACCGCGTGGCGGTGAGCTGTAGCTCCAGGCAGGCTCCCCGGGGCAACTCGGCCACCCCGACCGACGCTCGGGCGTGCCGCCCCTGGTCGCCCAGCACTTCGGTGAGCAACAGCGATGCCCCGTCGATGACCTCCGGTTGGCGGGCGAAATCAGGCGCCGAGCGCACATAGCCGGTCAGCAGCAAGAGTCCGGTGATCCGCTCCAGCCGACCCACCGCTGCCGCCAGCAGCGCCAGCAGCCCGAGAGCCGCGGCTCTCGCCGCCTCGACTCCCTCCTCGACGGTGATGTCTTCGCCCAATCGGCCCTGGATGACGCTGCCGTCCCGGATGGGCAGGACGCCCGAGGTCACGATCAACTCCCCGGCGTAGGTGAAGGGAACGTAGCCGGCGATCGGCATCGGGGGCGGCGGCAGCTCGAGGCCCAGCTGGGACAGACGCTCCTCCGGGGTAGCGCCGGGCTGCTCGATCACGGCGGAGCCTCCGCGTCCAGACGCAGGCGCCGGCGCCGCCGATAGACGGCGCCGAGGACCACCAACACGACCACGACCACGACCGCACCGAGCAGCTCGGGCAGGGAAATGGGCAGGCCGCTGGCCTTCTTCTTGTGCTGGTGATGGGGCGTCGGCGTCGGCGTCGGGGTCGGTGACACGGCCACCGAAATCGGGGTGCCCGAGCTGGAGCGCAGGGGGACCGGTCCAGGGACTCCGGTGGCCAGGGCGCGGGCCGTGCCTCCCGCGCGGCTGAGCGGGTTCCACACCGACGCCAGCACGGTGAGCGGACTTGTCGAGAGGGCCGAGAGGCCGGTCACACCGGCACCCGAGAGACCCTGCTGGAGGAGGGCCCAGTTGGCGCCTCCGTTGGTGCTCTCTTGGAGACCGCCGCCGCTGCTGCCGCCATTGTCGCCGCCGGCGAAGATGACGGCCGGATTGTTGGGATCGAAGGCGATCGCGTTGACGGACCAGAGGGCTCCGCCGGCGAGGTTGAGCGCTTGCCAGGTGTCACCGCCGTCGCCGCTCGCGTAAAGCCCCTTCAGATTGCCCACCAG
>PLDE01000184.1 GCA_003135035.1 Candidatus Dormiibacterota bacterium
CCCCGTCGAGGTGCGCCTCGACCTCGCTCTCGACGAGCGCGTCGACCGGGGCGGCCTCCGCGCTGAGACCGCGCTCGGTGAGTGGCTTGACGACCCGCTCGAGCGACGACGGCGTGCGCCCCACAACGATGACGTGCGCCCCCTGCTCGGCGAACGCCTGCGCGACCGCGCCGCCGATCGCGCCGCCACCTCCGTACACGACCGCGGTCCTACCGTCCAGCAGCACGTCCGACCCTCCACTCAACCCAGCGCTGCCGGGATGATAGTCGCCCCATCCTCCCGCGCGCCGTGCGGACCCCGCGGCGCCGAGGACGGGCGGGCCGGCCTCTAGCTGAGATCAGTGGAGCGGGAGACGGGGGNNCCGCGACCTTCTCCTTGGCAAGCATCTGGGCCCTTGCGGTGCGCGGCTGATATCACGGCGGAGTCAAGAACCTGTCCACTTATATGCTCCCCGCAGCACCCAGCGAACGAAAATTCCCGGCGGACTCAGCCAGACCATATGATCCGTTCCTCGTACGGTGCAGCTCGAGCGGAGCGCCACCGGCCGCTTGACGTTCGGGCTCAGCCGCGTGAGCCAGTTGGCCTCAACCAGAGCGAGACGTAGGCAGGCTCCAAGGACGCCTGAACCACCTGGACGAACTCCGCGCTGACCACGTCTAGCTCGACATCCTCTTGAAGTCGATGGGCAAAGGCCTCGATCGTCTCTTGGGCATCGTATCGAGCCCGGTTGAACCGACGATCCACCAGCCTCTGAACCCTTCTGCGCAAGGGGTTGAACAGAGCGACGGCAGCGAGGGTAGCGGCTGCGACGCCCAGCGGTGACGAGAAGGGCAGAACCCGGGTAGCTAGGGTGACCAGGCCGACATAGACCCCGATCAGCAGCCCGGTGACGATGGCGTAGGACAGCGTCCGGCTGATCAGGCGGTCGACGTCGTAGAGACGATACTTGAGGATTCCGATTCCCATTCCGATCGGAAGTGCGGCGAGTCCGAGGGGGAGCAGGCCGTCTACCAGCACTTGCAAAACCCCAGAGGAACTGCCGCTGGGCACCTTCGGACTCAGGCCAAGTGAGGCTACGAGCGCGATCACCGTGATCATCGCGCCGGCCATCAGCCACTTTGTCTGCTGGCGATGATCTCCGGTCGTGCGGCGGTAGCTAACCAGCAAACGCACGATCCACGTCACCCATAGCACCAGCACGATCAGGGCGCACAGGTCACTGGGACCGTTCAAGGCGCGCAGAACCCCTGTCATGTGGTTGGTATTGGGACTACCGTCCAGGAGAATGTGCAGGTGCCGCTCAAGGCCGATGATGACCCCGAGCACTAAGGAGCAGATGGTGGCGATTCCGAGAGCGATCAGATAGACCCACAGCGACCACCGCCAGCGCGATGAGGGCACTTTCCCAGCCGGGAACAGCAGGACTGGCAGAGCCATCAGCATTAGCCAGGGAATCCAAAGAAAGCCTAGAGATACAGCCAGCCAGCCGAGCGGTAGCGACCCTTGATGGAGCCGGTAGTCGATGATCGAATATGCGGTCCCGACATTGGTGAGCAGGAAGCACAGTGCGGAGGCCAGCAGAATCCAGCCAATCGGGTTCTGGGGTTGCCGTCTCGCCACCACGAAGCCCACTGCGGCGAATGGCACAGCGGTAGCCAGCCCCAGCACCTCTCCAGCTAGGTTGTCTTGAGGGTCGTGGGTTAGCTGAGATAGCACCGTGAGGGCCGCCACCAAAATCACCGTCAGCCCGACCACGACCACCGCCGTACTTGGCGATGCCAAGCGGACGCGGGGTGCCCTCGGGCCACCAGCTCCTGGAGGGCCGCCGGTCAGTGGCAAAGACGGGGATGGGCTCAGCATGTAGGTGACTACTCCTGCGCCGCCAGTGCGATCGGCGGAACGGATGCAGCGTAATCCGATGGCGTTCCGAGATCGTTACCCAGAGGAGCGTGCTGGATCACTTTGGGACGCGCCGTCTGGTCCCACGACGACAGCCCACGGACCGCAGTGGAGCGGGAGACGGGGGTCGAACCCGCGACCTTCTCCTTGGCAAGGAGACGCTCTACCACTGAGCCACTCCCGCGAGCTGGGGCTGATCTCGCGCCGAGATCAGAACCTTAGAGCTTATTTGTGTCGGACGCCGAGGAATCTTTGGTTAGCAGCACTCTTTGCAAACGTTCCGACCTCGCTTGGTGAGTATAGAGATCTGGTCACGAGACACTCGGGATCACGAACCCCTGTTCGTTTTGGCGGTCGCCGACCTCTGCGCCAGTGCCCTGCGCTCCGAGGCACTCGTCTGACCTAGAGCTATTTCAGACAGTACTACCTTGTGGAGAATCTCGGAATCGAGATACTATGGTGAAATGAAAGAGGATGAGATCGATCGCATCGTCCGGGATTGGAACCAGGAGCGGCCCGGACTCGACGTCTCCCCCACCCATGTGCTGCAACGGATTACCCGGATTTACCTCTTGCAGTCGAGCAGCTTTGCGGAAGTTTTCAGTCACTTCGGCCTTACCTTCGGTGAGTACGAAGTACTGGCCGCGCTGGTACGCTCCGGCCCTCCCCACCAGATGAGCCCTACTCAACTGGTCGGCGCCTTGGTGCTCTCGTCCGGTGCGATGACTAACCGAATCGACCGCGTCGAGGCGGCCGGACTGGTCCGACGGCTCCCCGACCCGGAGGATAGACGCGGCACCCTGGTCGCCCTGACCGACCGTGGCCGCCGCGTCGTGGACGAGGCGGTTCGGGCCCACCTGGAGAACGAGGAGCGGCTCCTTTCGGTGCTCTCCGCCAGCGAACGGCGACAGCTTGCTGACCTGCTGCGCAAGCTGCTCCTGGCGGATCAGTTCGCGGCCCTGGACCCGGGACGCTCCAGCAGCCGGGATGGCCGGGGCCCCGACCGGGCGACGCGACCGCGAAGGGGCGGCCGCCGCTGAGTCATGGGTGCCGATCGAGTGCGGGTATAGGCGGTGCCGACCCGGTCCTGGCCATGACGTCCGCACACCGAAGCCAGCAACTAGGACCGCCACCAAAGCCACGGCGGCGGCGGCCAACATCGCCTCACGGTCTCCGGCCACCGAAGTGATCACCCCCGATCCCCGCGGTCCCATCTCTGACACGGAGAGCAGGACCGCCGCCCCGATCGCAGCTCCGATCTGTCGACTCATATTCAGCAGGCCTCCGGCCAATCCCTGCTCGGCGTCGCTCACCCCGTTGCTGGCGCCCACCGTGGCGGCGAAGATGGTGCCGGCTGTGCCGAATCCGACCAGGCTGACCGCCGCGAGCATGATCGGGTAGGTTCCGACCGCCGTGGCACCCGCGAGCATCAACAGTCCCAACCCGGTCATGGTCGCTGTAAGCATCAGCAGCCGCTTGAGTCCGAGACGCGCTACCAGGCGGGCGCCGGCCAGCCCGGTGACGAGGCCGACCAACCCTTGGGGCGCGATGGCCAGGCCTGATAGGAGCGGCGAATAGTGGAGTCCCTCCTGGAGATACAAGGTCATGACGATCATCTCCCCTCCGCTCCACACCCCAAGTAGCAGGGTGATCACGTTGGCGGCGCGCAGGGTCGGGAGCCTCAGGACGTCGAAACGCAGCAGCGGGTACGGATGGTGGCGCTCGAGGACGACGAACCCGGCCAGAGAGGTGACGCAAAGGATCACGGCGAGGAGGACGTCGCGCGCACCGAACCCGACCAGTGGTGCCTCGGAGACGGCGTACACGAGGGCGGCGATGCTCGCGGTGATTAGCAACCCGCCGCCGACATCGAGTGCGCCGGTGACAGCTCGGTGGGCTAGGTTCGGCAGGTAGCGCAAGCTGAGTCCTGCGGCGACGAGGCCCACCGGAACATTCACAAAGAACACTGCTCGCCAGCCCAACAGCTGCACAAGCATGCCGCCCAGCACCAGGCCGCCCACGAAACCAACCGACGCCGTCGCACCGTAGAGCCCCAGGGCTCGGTTGCGCGACCCGCCTTCCCGAATCCCGCTGGTGATCAGAGCTAGCGCCGCCGGTGCGACAATCGCGGCGCCGAACCCTTGTATGGCTCGGGCGGCCACCAGCAGCTCCGGCCCAGTCGCCAGCCCGCCGACCAGGGAGGCGCTGGTGAAGACAAGCAGTCCGACGACGAACATCCGGCGGCGGCCGTAGCGATCCGCCAGTCCCCCACCCAGGATGAGAAACCCACCAAACGTGATCGCATAGGCGGTCACCACCTACTGCAGCGCAGTCGCGGAGAAGCCGAGTTCGCGCTGGATCGAGGCCAGGGCGAGGTTCACGATGCTGAAGTCGAGCACGACGACGAAGGCGGCGACCAGGACCAAAGCGAGAGCAATCCGGCCCAATCCTTCCGGCTCCGCGCTGGCCCGAACCAACCGGGGTGATTTGGGAAGGTAGCCCGGGCCGTCGCCCTCGATCGGCGGGGTACCGGCCGTCATGCTGAACTTCCGACGCGAGCATCGCTGGTATGGGCCGCTGTTGTGGCCAGCCCATACCGGTCGATTACCGCTGAGATGTCGAGTTCGCCAGCTACCTCCGCAGCTTCGCTGACCAGTCCCCGAACCAAAGTTGTCAGAGGCGCCTGCGCCGTCGACCGGCGAAACAGCTCGAGCGCCAGATCGAGGTCTTTGAGGAGGTCCTGCACGGCGAATAGGGTGGGTTCGTGGCGGCGGTCAAGGTATCCAGCTCGCCGCGTTTCGAGCCCGGGCGCCAGCCGGGCCAGCGCCCAGAAGACCTGATTCTGGTCGAGGCCAGCGGCCTCTCCCGCCCCCTGGAGCTCAGCAGCGGCCAGGGTAATGGCAGCCAGCATGCTGTTGGCAACCAACTTCAGGCACGCTCCGCTGCCCAGTGGTCCCACGGAGCGCACCTCACCCAGCATTTCCAACACCGGCCGCGCACGATCCTGATCGGCAGGGGCTCCGCCCACGAGAATCGCAGCCCCGCCCTGGAGGACGACCGTGGGCGCCCCGAGGATGGGAGCGTCGATCATGCCCGAGCCCCGCGCGCGCAGCTGGGGCTCGATCTCTTCCAGAAACGCAGTCCCCGACGTACTCATCTCCACGAACAGTTGCCCGTGCGCGGCTGCCAGGGCGCCTTCCGGGCCCCCGAATGCACTCCGCAGGGCCTCAGCGCCGGTCAGCGAGCTGATGACAATGTCAGCGTCGCTAGCAGCGGCCGCCGGCTTGGCCGCAACCTGGCCCACGCCGACCTGTTCCGCCCGTGCTCGGGAGCGGTTCCAGAGCGTCGGTTCGAGCTTCGTCAGCCTCCGCGCGAGGGCTGAACCCATCCGCCCGGTGCCCAGGATGGCGACTCGGGGACTCACAGCGTCACACCATCAACGGGCTCGACCGGACCCGAGCCGGCTTTGGTGCGGCTGAGCGCCTCGGTAATCTCGACCAGATCCTCGTCGGTCAACGCGAGCGAGCCGCCATCGATCCAGCCCTCCACCTGCGCCGCGTCGCGGGCTCCGACGATGGCACCGGTCACTCCCGGCCAGGCGATCGTCCAGGCCACGGCCACAGCGGACACGGTCGTACCGTGGCGCTCAGCGACGGGTCGCAAGGCATCACGCAGGGTCAGGTTGCGTGAGAGGTTGGGCTCGAGAAAGGGCTCGGAGCCCCGCCGCCAGTCATCGGCAGCCATCCGCACCAGGCGCTGGGCCGAGAAGGTGTCAGTGAGCAGGCCGGACTGCATTGGGCTATAGACAATGACCCCGGTGCCCTGGGCGGCCGCCCAGGGAATGACGTCGGCCCCAGACTCGCGTCTGATCAGTGAGAAGGGGGGTTGGAGNNACTCCGGCCGCCCGGATCTTGCCGGCCTCGATGAGGTGGATCATCTCGCCCCAGGAGTCCTCGATCGAGGTCCCGGTCTGGTCGGGCCAGTGCAACTGGTAGAGGTCTATGCGGTCGATCCCGAGTCGGCGCAGTGAGCCCTCCACCTCGCGGCGGATCGAGTTTGGCTGCAGGTTGCGCTGGGGCTCCTGATAGGGCTTGGTGAGATCGGGGATCATGCCGCCTTTGGTGAAGATGAAGGGGCGCTCCGCCGCCGGAAACCCCCGAATGGCGCGGCCCACGACCTCTTCCGAGTGGCCAAGTCCGTAAATGGCGGCCGTGTCAACCCAGTTCACCCCGAGATCAACCGCGTGGCGGATCGCCGCAATCGAGCTCTCGTCGTCCTGCGGCCCCCAGCCCTTGCTCCAGCCGCCGCCGCCGATCGCCCATGCTCCGAAACCCACCTTGGTGATTTGCAGGTCCGTGGTGCCCAGTCGCCGCAGGTGGCTGGTCAATTCAATCGTCTTCATGGCGGAGCTCCCGGTTTTCAAGTAATTGCCTCGAGCTCAAGATACTCCAGACAATACTGCTAAGTCAAGAGTCTTCACGGCGAGACACCTTCAACCCCCGTGCCAAGATGGACAGCTCCGACCGTTCGACGCGAACGGTCGTGCGGCGACTTGGGGAGGGTCCGCGCCTAACCGCCGGACTTCAGCGGATCGCTCGCACCGCCGGCGTGGCCGAGAGCCGCTTGGGGAGCTCCCGTCAGGCGGGAGCCGCTACCTGGTCGGCGGACCATCGTCGGCTCAGCCGGATTCACGCACCCACTTTGGGTCGGCCCTGGACAGCCAGGCTGCGGCGACAGCGACGGCCACCATCAGGATGGGAGCGATCACCAGCACGAGTGGAGCTCTTCCTGATTCGACCAGGAGCGCTCCGGCCAAGCCTCCTAGAAAGATCCCCAGCACCGCCGGGAGCCGTTGACCCAATTTCGATCCGCGCCCACCCGCTAGTCCAGAGTCGGCGGCCATACCTGTGATTGTCAAGGTCAGCACGGTGGTCGTCAGGTCAGGCACAGCTAGCTTGCGGGCGGTCGCATTCTGCAGGCCCATGGCCGACCCGAGCAGGATGATGAGGATAAAGCGCGCGGCACCTCCATCGAGTGCCTGAGCCGTCAGGGCCACAATCAGGGCCGAGGCGGCCAGGACCGCTTCGACACTGGCCGCCCGAGCCAGCAGCCGGCCACGGTTGACACCGAGGCGGTTGATCAGCCAGCCGCCCGCCAAGGCTCCGGCCGCAAACGCCGCGATCGCCAGCAGCGAGGCCGGAACAGAGAACCCGTGAGCTCCCGCCAAGGCGAAGGCTAGGAAGGCGACGTTGCCAGTTGCGTTGGCCACAAAGACGTGGCCCAGCGCGAGGTAGCTGAAGGCATCGACCAGTCCGGTGACCACCGTCAGGACCAGTAGGAGCGGCGCGAGCGGCCCGTGCCGATCGTCTGGAAGCGGGTGGATCAACCTCCAGGCTTCGACGAGAACGTTCATCTGGTTTCCTCTCCGTCCCCTGGGTCCCCTTCCATGATCCGCGACAGTGCCCCGATCTGGAGCGCGGTTGGCAATCCCATCAGCCCTGAGCAAGACGAACGGCGACGTCCGCCGCGGCGAGCAGATAAGCCGGATCGGGTCTCACGGCGTTTTCCCGGAAGGCCGCTTCGGTGAGTTTGATGGCATGCTCGTCACCCGAGGCGACAGCCTGGTTGATCAGACTCTCCGCTGTCCCGGCTGACCCGGAACTGGGGTGCGCTGAGAGACCGGCGGGAGCATTCGTGGCGATGAGACCAGCGACGGCCTGCCAGGTGTACGCCAGGGCAACTCGCTGCTGGCTCGGCGACAGTAGCGGGAGCATTCCCCGCACCGCAGCTGGCGCGGTGACGGCGTGAACCAAGGCGATCGGAGCGTGGCTGGCGTTGGCCAGGTAGGCTCGGGCACCGATCTGGGAGAGATCGGAGAAGGCATCTTGTACGACGGTAAGCGGAGCGACTGACGCCACCAGGGTTGAGAAGTCGGGCCGGCTCTCGAGTCCCCGCACTTGCGCAAAAATCAGGCCCTCTCCACGCTCCCGGGGCGCGAGCCTGGCCAGATCCTGGGCGGCAGCCTCGGTGCCCTGGCCGCCCAGGGGGCGAGGGTCTCCGGGAAGAGTCTGATATCTCGCCGCCCAGTACCCGAGCCCCTGGGCGAGCTCATGGATACGGAGGTCGGTCACCCGTTCCTGCAAGGCCCTCAAGGCGTGAAAGGTCCGGATCGGCCCGTGGGTGGCCGCTGCCATCAAGCCAGGAACCAGTCTTGGGACCCAACGACTCGCGACATCCTGAAAGGCAGCCTGGGTGAGCTCGCGGTCGAACAGGGCAGTCCAGTCACCCACCCGCCTCACGTCCCCGAGAGCATCCTGCCACTCCAGCTCCTCGATGGGGAAGCGAGAAGAAGGCGCCTCGTCGAGCCGCTCGCGATACCGCGCCGCCCACGGCAGGGCAGCCTCCTCCTGACCCATTCGGGCAAGCGCCTCAACCGCCATCGGACCGTGGTTGGACAGCCCGCCACGAAACTCTGGCCCCCGACCGGCGAAGCACTCCAACGACTCTTCGAGCCTGTCTCGCGGCATGGACATCTCCTCATGAACCCACGGCTGTCGCGCCACCAATCCGACCGGGTGCTGCTTCGGAGGTATACAGGGCTATGACTATATAGTAGCCGCCCTATAGATGGTGTACTCTGAAGCTGTGGACCAGGACACCCAAGCCCAAGCGCGCATGCTCCGAGCGCTCGGCCATCCGATCCGACTGGGGATCGTCGACCACCTCAGCCGCCGACCGGAGACCTGCGCCTGCGATTTCACCGACTTCTTCGAAGTCAGCCAGCCCACCATCTCGGAACACCTGCGCACGCTCAGAGAGGCTGGGATTGTGGTCACCCGGCGACGCGGGAATCAGATCTGCTATTCGCTGGCGAACGGGCCGCACAGCGAACTCAGCGACCTTCTTGGGCATCTCCTGAGCACTCTCGGCACCAGGGCCGCCAGCTGACAGCACCGAGCCGCCGTGGACTGCCTGAGAACCCCAACCCGCAGCCGGCCAAGACGTCTGGACAGCTCTGGGGGCGGCCAGGGCGCTGTCGAACCCACGAGACACCCTAGATTCGCAAGCGCGCCTCGCCCGACCCTGTCCGGTCACCCGGCGCCCGGCCCTGGCGACGTCGACCAGACCCCTTACCGCCCCTCCCTCGCTTGAGAGTGAGCCAGGCTTCGTAGGAGGTGCCGCCGGGCAGCCATGATGCCCAGGGTCGGCGCGCAATGGCCAATTCTGGATCCGGCAGCGGTGGCGGCTGGTAAGCCGCAGTGACGGAGCGGCTGTCGATGCGGGACTGGAGCCTCCAGATACGCTTGGCGAAGCGGCGGTCCCAACCTAAGGGAGCGATCGCCAGCGCCTCCTGGGCTAGCTTCAGAGCTCCAGCCAGGTCCCCGCTCCGGTGCTCCAAGTCGACGCAGAGCGCCTCGGCCGCCTCGGGATCGCGCCAGCGCTCCCAAATTCCGACCCATGAGCCCCGGGCCTCATCGTCTCGTCCCTGGCGCCGAAGCATCCTGGTTCGTCGTAGGGCGGCGGCCCGGTCGAGTGGAGCGGGCGACTCAGCTTGGGCGCCCTGGTAGAGGGCATCCGCCCTTTGCAAGTTGCCCCTCTCCTCGGCGAACCGGCCCAGGCTGTACCAGTCGGCGGGGCGCGGACGGGCCACGTCGAGATGGCGCTCCAAGTGGTCAATCAATTGGCAGAGGGAGAGGAGATCCTGCTGGTTGTGACGCAGAACCGGCGCCAGCGGCTCCTGCTCGCCATCTTTGAGAAAGGCCCGGTAGCGCTCCGGCGCCTCGCTGCCCGGGACATCGTCCAGGCGGCGACGACCGAGGAGCTCCTCCTCGGCGCGGCGCAGGCTGCAGCGGGTCAGGCGATGACGAAAGAGGCGGCGCACCAAGGGCAGCAAATCGAGATGGGCTGTGGCGGGCCAGGGCCGCTCCAAACTCGTCATCACTGTCCGGGTGCGCAGCAGGGGAAGGTCGAAGCTGGCCCCGTTGTAGGTGACCAGGAGGCCAGCGCGCTTGATCATCTCGAGAGCCGCTTCGACGAGAGGTGCCTCCTGACCAAGCTCGGGCAGGAGCCACTGTTCAACGTCGACCTCGGCGCCGGAGATGAGCGCCCAGCCATAGAGGAAGGGGACCGTTCCCGTGCCCCGTTGAAGACCGGTCGTCTCCAGATCGAAGCAGGTGACCGGACCCTGCAACTCCCCTTCCAGGAGCGGCGAAAGAGAGCGGAGGCCGGCGGCCGACATGGCCGCGCGATCTAATCCCAGCTCGCTCAGCTGCAGGTGCTGCCGACGCACCCAAATCGAGCGCCCCGCATCCCAGGCAAAGTTGAGCTCGGCGAGGACCGATGGCATGGCTCCCTCGTCCCGCCCGGGATGGGACCGGAACTGCGCAGAGTGACGATCCCCGGGTGAGGCGCCGGGCCAGCTCCGGTCTCCCTGGAGGGCTTCGATCTTCAAGCGGAGCTGCGTCGTCACCAGCCGCAACTCCGGAGCAGCCCCATGGCTGTGGCCTTGGCGTGAGGTTCAACGCCGGCGCCAGGCCCGACGCAGGCGGGACAGCCGCTCTCGCAGTCGCAGTCCGCGAGCAGGTCGGCGGCAGCCTGGAGGAGATCCAGGTGGAGGTCGAAGAGGCGGGCGCTCAGACCAACACCGCCAGGGTGGGCGTCGTAGATGAACACCGTCGGCGCATCCTGACTAGGAAGCCCAGCTTGAGAGGCAGAGCTGGCCGGCTGCACCGGCGGCCGCTCCCCCGGCATGAACTCAGTCGGCTCCATCTCTTCCGGCCGTCGGGTTATCGAGCCCAAGGGTGCCTTGACCTGGGCCACCACACCGAGGTCACGGCGATCGCACATTGCCTGCAGGCAGGCAACCTGTCCGAGAACGTGTCCCAGGGCCTCAACGCCAACCTCGAGGGTCCCTTTGATCGCCGGCATATCCGAACTGAATGAGCACCAGTAGGCAGTCGTCTGGAGGTCACGTTCGGGCACCCGAATTGCTCCGGTACCGATCGACTCGTTGGTGAGCAGGCGGATCTTGCGATACATCGCGGCCAGGACGCTGACGCGAACCTCGCCGTGGGCTCGCGCCGTGGAACGCCCGGGGTCCACCATCGGGCCCGCCATCCGCTCCAACACTTGCAAGCCCACCCGCAGATCGGCATCGGTGTAGTAGTC
>PLDE01000051.1 GCA_003135035.1 Candidatus Dormiibacterota bacterium
TCTCGAAGGTGTTGTTGAGCCCCAGCAGCGCCGCCAGGATGAAGATCTCCCAGATCTTGACTGTCCGGGTCAGCGTGAGGACTCCCAAGACCAGGGCTTGGATTCCCATCATCGACTGCAGGAAGACCATCAGCCGACGCTTGTCGACGCGGTCGGCGATTACCCCGCCGTAGGCACCGAGGAGCAGAACCGGCAGGGTCTGGGCGGCGACCACCAGTCCCAGAACCACGGCCGAGTGGGTCAGGGTGAGCACCAACCAGGCCTGCGCGGTTGTCTGCATCCAAGTTCCGACCATGGACACCGACTGGCCCGAGGCATAGCGGCGGTAGTTGGGAATTGAGAGCGAGGCGAAGGTGACCCGGGTGGTCCGCATGAAGCCATCCAGGAACTCATGCACCCGGGTCATTGATCGGAACCCAGGAGGGAGTCGGCCAAGGCCTCGAGGGCGGGGATCGCGGCCACCAGGAGCTGGCGCTGTGCGCGAGGCAGGGCATCCAGCCGCTGCCCAAGGACATCGTTGCGCTCCGCCTGAATCCGCCGCTGCAGGCGCCGGCCCCGCTCGGTGGGGGAGACCAGGGCGGCTCGGCCGTCGAGTGGGTCGGCCCGACGGGTCAAGAGGCCCTGCGTGCTCAGTTTGGCGACGATCCGAGAGAGCATGGTGGGATTGATGCCCTCTGCCTTGGACAGGTCCGCCAGACCCAGATGGCCGTGCCGTACGACCGTGGCCAGGACCGACAGCTGAGTAGGGGTCAACCCCGCCCCAGCTTGGGTTTGACGCAGCCGCCGCGAGAGTCTCGCGATGAGCACCCTCAGGGTTACGGCCGGCGGGACGAGGGCTGTCGCTGTCTGAGTTGGCACCAGCTTCTCTAAATAGTTGCTTGCTAGCAAGCAGTTTATCGCAGATGCGCGACGATGACCAGAGCAGTTGCGTTGGCGGCGCACTAGGGCAAGCCTCAGCGATTTCTCAGACATCGGGTCGGGTAGTGCGAACCCCGGGATTTTGTGCCATTCTGGTGGCTCGGACGTTCTCCGTTGTAGCAACCATGACTGTCCATTCCCGACGCGCGCACGGGGCGGCGCCGCCACCCCCGGTCGGCGCCCCCGTCCTCCGCAGCGGCGGAGAGGGATCGCACGCGCCCTTCGACATCCCCCTTGAACAGGCGGTGGCTCTGGCTCAGTTCCCGCGGCACGGGATCCTCGACATGGATCTGGCTCGCCGGCTCGGGATGACGCCAGCCGAGTCGGCCAAGCTGAGAGGTGTCCTGCTGCGGCGGAAGCTGGTCCGCCGAACTCCCGCGGGCCGGGCTCGGGCGGGCTCCCGCTTGCTGCTCACCGCCCGTGGCCAGCAAGCCGGAGCCTGGCTGGAGCAATTGCAAACCTCGCTACCGGCCAATCTCTTCGATGGCGCGACTCCGAACCTTGCCCCACCTCCATGGGCCACTGGGAGCGCCCCGGAGGCGGTTGGGATCAGCTTGCGAGATTCCTCAGGCGGTCCGCTTGGCGTCGTGCGCCGACTCTGGATGCGCTGGCGCCACCGGGAAGCTCTGGATGGNNCGAGCGCGGCATGCTCTACGTCTGGCTGGGCACCGGCTCCTTCGCCGGAGCGGTGCTGGTGGGAATCCTGCTCCAGACGGAGCGCGCCGCCCTTGTTGCGCTCGGCTTCGGGTGCCTCTTGGCGGTGATTTTCTTCGGGCGGGCTGGCATCGTGGCCTTCCGCAACGCTCGGGCTCGGGCTGAACATCGGCCTCGGCACTGGCGCTGGCATCGCCATCACTCCCGTCCTGGCAGGGTTGCCCATTGAGCCCGCTCAGCCTGGGCTAGCCGGATCCGGAGGAAGATCCGGCTAGTTCCGGTCAATGTCGACAGGACGAGTGGAATTTGCGATGATAGCCGGAGCGTGAGCAGTTCGAGCCGGCTTTTTACCTTCCCTAACCCGGTGGACGAACACGGGGCCAGAACTGTCGCCGGCTGCGTTGCGGTGATCGGTGTGGTGGCCATCGTCGCCCACCTGCCCTGGCTCAGTGGCGTCCTGGCGGCCGGGTTTCTCCTCCGCGTTGCTAACGGTCCCACCTTGAGCCCGCTGGGCCAGTTGGCCACCCGGGTCATTGCCCCTCGACTCAGCCCCGCCAAGCTGGTTCCCGGTCCCCCGAAGCGGTTCGCGCAAGCCGTGGGAGCGCTCCTCACCGTCACCGCAACCATCACGTTCTTCGCCTTCGGCCTGACCACCATCACCTACGTCCTCTTGGGCGCCCTAGTGCTGGCCGCCACGCTGGAGTCGGTCTTCGCGCTCTGTATGGGCTGTCAGATCTTCGGGGTATTGATGCGCATGGGAGTCATTCCCGAGGATGTCTGCGCCGCCTGTGCCGACATCCGGGGCCCGGCCGCCCGAGCCCTGCAAGCGCGGGCGGCGGCCGCACGGGACTCCTGACTGGTTATCGCCTGGTTCCGGCGCCGGACTCTGCGCCCGAGGTCCGCCTAGGGATTCCGGGGGTCTCACCGGGAGAAAGCAGACTTCCAGACTTCAGACCTTGTCACTTGCGCCGATCGGCGCCGTCTCGGTAGCGTCCTCGCGGTGAGCCACCTCGCCATCCTCGACATCCGCATCCGCACCGAACGCCTCGAGCTTCGGCTGCCTGACCTGGAGCTACTTGATGAGCTGGCCACGCTGGCGGCGGCCGGGATCCACCCTCCGGACAGGATGCCCTTCAGCGTTCCCTGGACCGACCAACCATCTCCCCAGTTGGAGCGCAGCGCGATCCTCTGGAACCTTCTCCAGCTGGGTAACTGGAGGCCCGAGGCGTGGAGCTTCAATCCGGTCGTGCTCTGTGCGGGCAAGGTGGTCGGCAGTCAGGGGATCTCGGCCACGGACTTCGCTGTGACCGGGGTTTTCAGCACCGGTTCCTGGTTGGGCCATGCCTACCAGGGCCAGGGCCTAGGCCGGGAGATGCGCGCCGCCATTCTCCATTTCGGCTTCGCTGGCTTGGGCGGGCGGACTGCCCTCAGTGGCGCCTTCCATGACAATCTCCCGTCTCTGGGGGTCTCCCGATCGCTCGGGTATCAGGAAAATGGGGAGCTGGTCGTAGCCCGTCAGGGTCTTCCCGCCGAACAGCTGAGTCTGCGGCTGAGCCGGGAGCAGTGGGAGAGGGGCGGGCGTCCCGATGTCCGCATCGAGGGGTTGGAAGGCTGCCGCGACTTCTTCGGCGTGTGAGCCCACGAAGGGTGCAGGGAGCGTTCCGGCGAGAACACTCCTCATCCTGAGCGCCGCCGAGGTGGCGTCGGTCGTGCGCGGCCGCGAACTGTTGGCCCCAGCATGCGGCGGTGGGCGAGCCGTCCACGACGCAGCTCTTAGGGCTGGGCTGGGCACCCCGGCGCGGTGGTGAGGGAGGGCGCGGATCCCTGACGGCTCTCGGACTGGTCGGCATCCAGCCGGCGGGCATCGAGGTATCGCTCGGTATCCTCGAGCAGGTCGTCGAAGATCCGGCGCAGGACGGGATCGAGGTCGGAGCGCTCTAGGTTCTCCCGGCACGCATGGGCCAGCTCTTCACTGGGTGCCAGTGAAAATGGCAGCCAGTCGCCCAGGTGGACGGCAAATTCGGCGCCCCGCAGCGCCAGCGCGTCATCGAAGAGTTTGGCCACCCGGCTGGCGTAGGGGAGGATGAGCTCCTCGTGCCGGTGACCTCCCAGGGAGCTACCCAAGACGTGAATCTCTTCGAGCGTGGTGTCGGGGGCGACCAGACGCGCCCACGCCTGTTTCTTGGCGGTCGCGGTCGGTCGGGCCGCCTTAGCCCCGGCGGCGCGGACCAGTCCGGCTGAACTGGGATCGGCTTCCACGGCCGCCGCGATCTCGGCTGGGCCCACGGCACCGCGGGCGCCGAGGGAGGACACCAGCACCCAGCGCAACTCACCGTCCAGAGAAACGCCGGGCGGAAGTTCACGCTCCTCGAGGAGAGCCCGGCAGCGTCCGATCTGCTCCTTTGAGGTTGCCAGGCGAATGAAGCCTCGCAGCCACGCCGCCTGCTCGTCGCTGCCGGCCGGGGCGCGGCTCAGGGCTTGCCAGGCCACCTCGGCCATTCGAGTCTCCAAGTCGACGGCCCGATCCGGGTCCCCGTAGCGTCCGGTCGCTTCGCGGAAGGCGGCGAGCACGACGGTGACCAAGGTGGTGTCGGATTCGGTGGCCAAGTGGTGCACCACCATCTCGGCGTAGCGCTGAGCCGTCAGTTCCAGATCTTGGACCATGTCCCAGCTGCTGGCCCAGATGAGGGCCCGGACCAAGGGATCGGCGACGGCCCCTAGGTGGCGCTCAACGGTGGCCAGGGAAAGCCTGTCGAGGCGGACCTTGACGTAGCTCAGGCCGCCGTCGTTGGGGACCAGTAGAGGTGGTCGTCTGGTGCCGACCAGCTCGTTCACATCGGTCCGTGGTCCGGCCACATCGAGCTCGATCGAGCCCACCCGCTCGAGCTGGTCGCCGACCCAATCGAAGCGCCCCAGCCTGACCCGGTGGGGCCTCAGGACGGGCTGGCGGGAACTGGCACTCTGGACCAGCGCTGCTCTGGAGATCTGTGCTCCGACGTCCGCCCCGGCGCTCTCGATCTCGCAGTGCAGGAGGTTCATGCCGACCGTGCCCAGCCAAACCCGGGCCCAGGCCCGCACATCGCGCCCCGAGGTGGCCTGGAGCGCTTCGATCAGGTCGTCGAAGTCGGCGTTGGCCTCGCGGTGGTCGCTGAGGTGGTTGTGAACGGCGGCGAAGAAGCTTGGCTCGCCCACATAAGCCACCAACTGGCGGAGGACGGCGGCCCCCTTCTCGTAAGTGATCCGGTCAAAGTTGCCGCGAACCGCCTCCACATCAGGTACTTCAGTGACCACCGGATGCGAGGTGTGGCGTTGATCCTGGTGACTGGCCAGCTGCTGGTTGACGGTCGCGAATCCGACCCAGGCATCGGCGAAATCGGTCGCCCCCTCAACTGCGAAAACCGCCATCAACGTGGCAAAGCTCTCATTGAGCCAGAGGTCGTCCCACCACTTCAAGGTGACCAAGTCGCCGAACCACATGTGGGCCATCTCGTGCAGGATCGTGTCGGCCCGGAGGGAGCGCTGACGTCGGGTGGGCTGACCGCGCCATAGGTAGACATCGGAGATGGTCACGCACCCTGGGGACTCCATCGCCCCGTTCGCCTTCTCGGGGCAGAAGACCTGGTCGTATTTGGAGAAGGGATAGGTCATTTGAAAGACCCGCTCGTAGTAGTCGAGTCCGCTGGCGGTGATTTGAAAGAGTTCCTCGGCATCCAGAAACGGCGCCAGCGATCGCGCGCAGTAGAGGCCGAGCGGGATCGATCGGTGCTGCCGCTCGAGGTGGTGAAAGGGGCCGGCGGCGAACCCCAGCACGTAGGGCGCGAGTGGCAGAGTTGGCGGAAAGTCCCACCAGCGACAGCCGTCCGCGCCATCCAACTCCTCGGGATGACCGCGGTCGGGTCCCACCACGAGCCAGTCTTCCGGAACTCGCACGCGAAACCGAAACGACCCTTTCAGGTCGGGCTGGTCGAAGCAGGGGAAGCTCCGGTGGGCCTCGTAGGGTTCGAAATCGCTGTAGATGTAGATGCGGTCGTCGACCGGGTCCACGCTGCGGTGAAGGCCGAGGCCGGTCTGATCGTAGGCGGCTCGGCCACGCACCCGAAGGGAGTTGCGGCTCGCCAGCGGCGGCAGGGCGATGCGATGTCCGTCGTAGGCGCCCGCTGGCAGGGGAGCGCCATTCATGGCCATCTCGATGAGCTCAGGGACCTCCAGTTCGATGAAGGTGAGGGCCCCAGGCTCCTGGGCGGAGAACTCGATCTGAGCGGTAAAGCCATGGCTCTTCTCGTCGCCGGTAAGGTCCCATTCGATGAAGTAGGACAGCCCTTCGATGAGTCGGGCCCGCTCGCTCGCCTCCGCCTGGGTAAGGTTGGAGGGCTGGGTGGGCATCCGGCGAAGTTTAGCGGCGGAGTGCTCCAGGCTCATTTCCCGCCGAGCTCGTAGGTCACGTCGGCGACTGCGAAGTCAGCCCGCCCGAGCAGAGCCGCTTTGATGTGAAAGGTGCGGTGGTTGTGCAGGATCTGGTTCCACCAGTGCCGGGTCACCCGTTCCCGGTTGTCGGGCCGACCAAGAAGGTGACCGCATCTGGATATCTCGCCTCAACACGCTGACACTACTGGGAGCGAAGGGGGGCGACCATAGATCCGGGCCCAGGTCCAATCCCGCCCGCGAGCATAACGTCGCAACCAGAGAGGCTCGAACACCCGGGCGGGAACCGCCAGCGCCTGCTCGCCTGACCCGCCATCCCGGGATTCTCAGCCTGCTTCGGCAGGGGGGTCGACCGGGGGCAGTAGCCACTGGGCCAGGTAGGGGAGCTCGCGGTGGCGGCTGTCATGGTCGAGGCCATAGCCAACCACGAAGCCCGGCCCTTCCAGCCGGAAGCCCAAGTAGCGGGGGTGAACCGGCATCACGCGGGCCGCGGGACGGTCCAACAGAGCGCATATCTCCAGGGTGCGTCCAGGGGCGGCCAGCGTCTGCACCATCGCCTGGATGGTTCGACCAGCGTCCACGATGTCATCCACGATGATCACCGGTCCGGTATCCGGCAGATTGACTCGGCCCAGGGCGCTCACCACCGGTTCGGAAACAGCCCGCTCGCCCTTGTAGCTGGTCGACTGGAAGAACTCCATGCCCAGCACGTCGACCTCGTACTCCCAGAGCTGGCGGATGAGGTCGACGGCGAAGACGAAGCCGCCCCGCATCACCACCACCAGCGCCACCGCCACTCCCCGGTGGACGTTGGCGATCTCCTCGGCGATTGCTCGGACTCGTTCCTGGATCTGATCTGGGGTGGCGATTTGGCGCATGTTCAGCGCGGCTGGATCCCGGCGATCGGTCCAGAAGGCGGGCTGGAAGACGGGGCTCGTCGCGGGAACCTCGAGTGTTGGGGCTGGCATCTGCCCGGGAACCGCCGACGTTTTCGGTTCTGCGCTCAAGTGGACTCCGTTATTCGGCCATCGCCGCAGCCATCTCGGCTGGTGGCGCGCCTAGCTCACCAGCGACCCTGCCAGTATCTCCGATTGCGAGGTGGCCACCCCGTTATCGGGGATACTGCGGGGCTAGGAGCCCCGGGCGGCCGGGATCGGCAGGGACGGGTCCGCTGGCTCTGACTCAGCCGGTCCAGCCTACTTGGCGGGCATCTTGGCCAGCAGGGAGCGCAGGTCGTCGGCGTGTTCCTCCTCTTCGGCGAGCAGGCCCTCCATCACCCGCCGCGTGGTGGGGTCCCCATTGGCCAGCCAGCGGATGATCTCCTGGTAGCTGGATACCGCAATCCGCTCGGCCACCAAGTCTTCTTTGATCATGTCAGTCAGGGAGGTGCCCTGCTTGTATTGGGTATGACTGCGCTTCCCCAGTACCTCGGGATTGAAGTCGGGTTCGCCACCAAGTTGGACGATCCGGGTGGCCACCTGATCCGCGTGGTTCCGCTCCTCGTTGGAGTACTCGAGGAAGGTCGCCTTGACCGAGTCACCGTCAATGCCTTCCGCCATGTAGTAGTGGCGCATATAGCGGAGCACGCAGACCAGCTCCGTGGCCAGCACCTCATTGAGGACCTTGATCACCCTCTCCTTGTCCGCCCCGTACGACGACGTGATCGGGCCTTCGTCGATATGCTCGCGTGCCTGCTTGCGGATGGTCTCGATCCGCATCACAAATTCGCCACTCATCTCAGTCCTCCACTGGCTGGGTTGTCGTTAGCTTGGAGCAGGCTCGTCAGCTGGAATCCCAACTCCCCACTTCGGTCCACTCTAGGCCGAGACCACTGATCCTGCCCTCTCGACTAGAGCAATGCCGTCTTGGCCAAGGCAGGTAACTCCTCGCTCGATCGTCGGCGCCGTCTACTTCCGCTGAGCGGCAGTTGGCGTTGCCGACCCGGGAGAGGATCTTGGGCATGGAGGTGGCCGGCCGGTCGCGGGATCTGCCCGGAACGAGAGCGCCAGAGTAGGGCAGAAGGAAACGGCCCTTTGGGCGTGCTGGCGGAGAGGTGGGGACACCGGTGCTTGATCCAGGATGGGGTAACCCCATTCGTCCAACTTGATCATCTCCGGTAGGAGTTCGGCGCAGATCCCATGACCGGCACAGGCGGTCGGGTCGATGCGCAAGTACTCGGGCTTCATAGGACAGCCTCCCTTCGAGGCGTGACCGGCGCACTCGCCGACCCGGGTGCCAGGCAATGGCCCTTAGCGTGCACGGCCAGCTCAGCTGCGAAGGTCAGAAGAACGCTCCGGGCAAATCGAACCGCGCCATCGGGGTGATGGCACGCGCCCCGGCCCTGGACGTCATCGCACCACCTGAGAATTCGCGGGGGCAACTCCACAGAATAGGTTGTGGGATCGGCCACTCGCTCCAAGGCGCCCGCTATGGCGGAAAGGCCCATCACGCAGGGCCCGCACTGGCCCGAGCTCTCGCCGGCCAGCCAGCGCAGCACCCAGGCTCCCTCTTGGAGTCCGCAGCGTTCGGGAGCCAGCACGGCCAGGACGCCGGCGCCCGGGGCGGCACCAAGAGCGGCCAGGTCAGCTCGGCAGAAACGGATCTCGAGCGCGCTCTGTGCAGAGATCCAGGTCCCGAAATAGCCTCCGACCAAGATTGCCTGGGCCGATTCGTCCCACCCGGCTGCCTCCAGAAGACTCGGAAACGGCGTACCCACCGCGATCTCATAGACTCCGGGTTGGGAGATGGCGCCGCTGACGGACACCAGGGTCGAACCCGTTTCGCTCTCCAGCCCTACCGACCGGAACCACTTGGACCCGAATCGGGCGATCAGAGCGAGGTTGGCGAGGGTCTCCACGTTCTGGACCAGAGTCGGCCTTCCCGCCACCCCCTGCTCGAAAGGCCGAGGAGGCACCGGCCGTGGCTTCGACACCCCGCCGTCCACCCATGCGGTGAGCGCCGTCTCCTCGCCGGCCACGAAACCTCCGGGACTTACCAGCAATTCAACCTCCATCTCGTCCGGGAGTTGGGCGCGGCGCTCGAGAAGC
Organism: Candidatus Dormiibacterota bacterium; assembly: GCA_003135035.1. Lineage (GTDB taxonomy): Bacteria > Chloroflexota > Dormibacteria > Aeolococcales > Bog-877 > Bog-877. The sequence goes on from PLDE01000051.1 coordinate 9,042, forward strand.
GCCTCTCGGACGACTGCCGGAGCCGCCCCGCGGTGGGGCAGGGCCAGTAGCAGGCGGTCGGCCCCGACCAATCGTCCGGCGAGCTGCAGACCGTCCAAGACCAGGTGCGGACGTCGGACGAGCAAGC
>PLDE01000296.1 GCA_003135035.1 Candidatus Dormiibacterota bacterium
CAGCATGGCGGGGTCGTCGTCGATCACCAGGATCTTGGAGGCGGCCAGGCCAACCGGTGCTCCGGTCATGCCCCAACCGCCGCCGTCGGTGTCGATCGTGGCGAACTGGCTCACGCATCGATTGTGTTCCGGACCCCCGGGATCGCCTCATCGTGGTCTGGGCACGGCTGGGTAACAAGCTGCACGGCCGCTGTGACGGGGAGAGGGCCTTCTGCGACTTCGGGTACGATGGTCCTGGGGGTCATGCAGGAGCGGTAGATGAACAATCCTTTAAGGCACCTTCCCAGTTGGGCAGGTAGGCGCCGCCTGGGCGCCGTCCTCGCTGGCGGAGGCATCCTCTTGATCGTGGCCGGCCTGGCGATCTTCGTTCCGCCTCTGGTCGGTCTCCTCCAGCGTTCTCGGGCCGATACCAAGGCGCTTCAAGAGTGGAAGGACCCGGGATCGGCGCTCAGCAGCAATCTCAAGGTCAAGACCATCCAGCAGCCCGGGGCGAGCCCGGTGGCGACCACGCCCACCTGTGGAAGTGGATCTCCGGCGTCTTCCTATGCTCTTATCGACTTCCCCCAGCTCTCTGGCATCGAGGGCGTGGCCGGCAATGGCACCTGGTCAATGCTCCTCTCGCGCTCAGTGGTCCACTACTCCAACAGCCCGGGCCCAGGACAACCTGGCAATGGGCTCTGGGCGATGCACCGCGAGCCCAACTTCGAGCCCCTGGGGACGCTCAAGGCCGGCGATACCGTGGTGATCACGAATCGAGCTTGCCAGCAGTTCACCTACGTGATCACCAACATGTGGACCGAGAGCCCCTCTAAGGTCACCCAGCTACAGCCCATCAGCAGCGGCACCTGGATCACCTTGATCACCTGCACCCCGCTCTGGATTGACTCCGAGCGCATCGTGATCCGGGCCCAGCTGCAGGCCAGCTAGCCGAGGTTCGCCGGGCGGCACGGGGAGATCTTCCACTACATGGGGGGTGCGCTCACCGACCCACCCACTAGATGCGGGGTTCGGCGAGGGATACGACCCTACGCGTCTGGTATGCTTGATCTCGGGTTGGCGCACGGTTTTGGTGGTCCCCGCGCACCCCGATACACGAAGGGAGCCTTGCTTGGACATCGAACTAGGAAGAGGTAAACGAGCAAGGCGGGCCTACGGGTTCGATGAAGTTGCCCTGGTTCCCGGCAAGGTCACCATCAATCCCGACGAGATCGATATCCGGCTCCGCATTGGGGAGGTGGACCTGCCTGTCCCCATCCTCGCCGCGGCCATGGACGGGGTGGTGGACGCCCACTTCGCCGTGGAGATGGGCAAGCTGGGCGGCTTGGCCGTCCTCAACTTGGATGGGATCAACTGCCGTTACGACGATGTGGCGGCGATCTACGAGCAGATCGCCGAAGCACCGCGGGAGCGAGTCAATGTCCTGCTGCAGGAGCTCTACCGCGAGCCGGTCAAGGACGAGTTGATCGCCCAGCGCATCACCGAGATCAAGAAGGAAGGGGTGGTCTGCGGAGTGTCGACAACCCCGGCCGATGCCGAGCGCAAGCTTCCCATCGTCAGCGAGGCCGGCGCCGACGTCTACTTCGTCCAGGGGACGGTGCTCACGGCGCGTCACATCTCCCGCTCCTATCGGCAGCTCGACTTCGCCCAACTGGTCAAGAACTCCAAGCTCCCTGTCGTGGTCGGGAACTGCGTCGAGTACTACACCGCCCTGGAGTTGATGGGAACCGGCGTGGCCGGGATCCTCGTCGGGGTGGGCCCCGGTGCAGCCTGTACCACCAGGGGGGTGTTGGGGATCGGCGTGCCCCAGGTGACGGCCACCGCGGACGTGGCTGCTGCCCGGCACGATCACCGCCGGGCTGGAGGCCAGCCGGTCACGGTCATCACCGACGGTGGGATGCGGGTCGGAGGCGACGTGACCAAGGCGCTGGCATCGGGCGCAGACGGGGTCATGATCGGATCCGTCTTTGCCTCGGCCGAGGAGGCGCCTGGCCATGGCAACCACTGGGGCATGGCGACCCCCGACGCCAACCTACCCCGCGGCACCAGGATCAAGGTGGGAACCAAGGCCACCCTGCGCGAGCTCCTGCTCGGCCCTGCCCGGGTCGATGATGGCTCGCAGAACTTCCTCGGTGCGATCAAGTCGGCCATGGGGGTCTGCGGAGCCCGGACGATCGAGGAGTTCCAGCAGACGGAACTGGTGATTGCTCCCTCCATCCTCACCGAGGGCAAGCTCTTCCAACAGGCCCAGCAGGTCGGGATGGCCCGCTGAGGTGAGGCCAGGGCGGCGCCGATGACCACCACCGCCCTTCCCCCCTCCGGCTCGGCGGGTACCGACCTCACGCGCGGGGCCGCGACTGACACCGTCCTCGTCCTCGACTTCGGCTCCCAGTACACCCAGCTGATCGCGCGCCGGATCCGTGAACTCAATGTCTACTGCGAGCTGATCGCCGGCACCGCTCCTGCCAGCGAGATCGCCCGCCACCACCCGCGCGGATTGATCCTGAGCGGCGGTCCCGCCAGCGTCTACGACGATGGTGCTCTCCATCCCGACCCCGCCATCTACCAGATGGGAATCCCCATCCTCGGCATCTGCTACGGCATGCAGCTCCTCGCCGACGATCTGGGCGGTCGGGTCAAGGCGTCGCAGCGCCGCGAGTACGGGCTAGCCTCGGTCGTGGTGGACAGCGAAGACGGCGTCTTCGCCGGACTCCCCACCGAGATGTCGGTCTGGATGAGTCACGGCGACGTCATCGAAGAGCTGCCGGCGGGGTTCCGCTCTGTGGCCCACACCGTCAACAGCCCGGTTGCGGCCATGTCGGGACCGGGTGGCCGGATCGGCATCCAGTTCCATCCCGAGGTCGCCCACACCCCCCAGGGCGTGGAGCTGCTGCGCAACTTCCTCTACCAGACGTGCGGCTGCAGTGGCAGTTGGCACGCCGAGAGTTTCGTCGGCCACGCGGTTGAGGAGATCCGTCAACGGGTCGGCGCCGAGCAGGTCATCTGCGCTCTCTCCGGGGGCGTCGACTCGGCCGTGGCCGCAACCCTGGTCCACCGGGCGGTCGGCGACCAGCTCACCTGCGTCTTCGTCGACAACGGTCTCCTTCGTCGGGGCGAGGGGGATCGGGTCATCGAGGCGCTGGGACGGAGCATGCGGATGAAGATCGTCCGGGTGGAGGCGGAGGAGCGCTTCCTGCGCGCCCTCCAGGGCGTCGTCGATCCGGAGGAGAAGCGGCGCATCGTGGGCCGTGAGTTCATCGCCGCCTTCGAGGAGGAGAACCGCAGATTGGGCGGTGTCCCCTTCCTCGCCCAGGGGACGCTCTATCCCGACGTGATCGAAAGCACGGCGGCGGACACGTTCGGGGCCCAGAAGATCAAGACCCATCACAACGTGGGTGGCTTGCCCCAGGGAATGCGCTTCTCTCTGGTCGAGCCGCTGCGCTACCTCTTCAAGGACGAGGTGCGTCGCGTGGGCCGGGCCCTGGAGATGCCTGATGACGTCATCCAGCGGCAGCCGTTCCCCGGTCCCGGTCTAGCGATTCGGATCATCGGTGAGGTCACCAAAGACCGCCTCGAGACGGTGCGCAGCGCCGACTGGGTGGTGATCGACGAGATCAAGCGCAGCGGCCTCTACCACCGCGTCTGGCAGAGTTTCGCCATCCTCACCCCGGTCAGCAGCGTCGGGGTCATGGGCGACTTGCGGACCTATGCCAACGTGGTGGCGGTGCGGATCGTGCAATCCGATGACGGCATGACCGCCGACTGGGCGCGGGTGCCCTATGACGTTCTCTCCGACATCAGCCGGCGCATCGTCAACGAGGTGCCCGGGGTCAATCGGGTCGTCTACGACATCAGCAGCAAGCCACCCTCGACCATCGAGTGGGAGTGATCCTCAAAGCACAACCCCAGAGCCTGCACGTGTTGGTGGTCGGAGGCGGCGGCCGCGAACATGCGCTGGCGTGGGCCTGTCGGAGGAGTCCCCTGGTGGCTCGGGTCACCTGCTCGCCCGGTAATGCCGGAACTCTCCAGGTGGCTGAGAATCGCCCCCTGCCGGCGACCGACGCCCCGGCCTTGGTGGAGCTGGCTCGGGCCGAGGCCGTCGATCTGGTGATCTTGGGCCCCGACGCTGCGGTCGAGGCCGGCGTTGGGGACGCGCTGCGAGAGGCGGAGATCCCCTGCTTCGGCCCCAAGCGGGAGGCGGGTCGGCTCGAGAGCAGCAAGGTCTTCGCCAAGCAGGTGATGCATCGCGCCGGAGTGGTCACTCCCGAATTCGCCGTCTTCGATGACCCCCTGCGGGCTTTAGAACACCTCAGGCGTCGGGGAAGTCCGGTCGTGGTCAAAGCCGACGGTCTGGCCCTGGGCAAAGGCGCCTTCGTGTGCGCTACCGAAGACGAAGCCGAGGCCGCGATCGACCGGCTCCTGGTGCGCCGCGAGCTGGGGTCGGCCGGGGCTCGGGTGCTGATCGAGGACTGTCTAGAGGGCGAGGAGGCCTCCTTCTTCGCCATCTGCGACGG
>PLDE01000306.1 GCA_003135035.1 Candidatus Dormiibacterota bacterium
AAAGACTGCTCCGTCGGGAGGGCCGGTGGGTTGCGCCATGAGCACCACCTCGATCTCGCTGACTTTCTCTGCCCGGGCAGGCGGAGCGGCAAATGCGACGGCCAGTCAGACGATCGGCTGCGTCAATCTGGGACTGCGGGTCGGCCGCCACGAGATCCTCCTCGAGCAGGCTCCCCTGGTGACCATGGAACTCTCCCTCCTCCACCTTACCAACGCCGACCTCTACGGACCAGGCTCCTAGGCCGCCCGGCCGGGGACGGTCGGTCCCTGGTGGGATACTCAGCGGGTCATGGCCGATTTCCACACCCTTGCCAACGCGACGGTTGACGACCTCCTGGAACTGAATCCTGAGGAGGCAACCACCCTCGGCGACCACCGTTTCGACGACCGGCTGGCAGATCGGAGTCTGGCCGGCGGGGAGGCTGCGGTAAGGCGACTCCGGGCGCGCCAACAGGAGCTGGAGGCCGTCGACACCGGGGGCCTAGACAAGGAGAGTCAGGTCGACGCGGCCGTGCTGGCCAATCAGTTGGCGGAGCGGATCTTCCTNNAGGTCGACGCGGCCGAGCTGGCCAATCAGTTGGCGGAGCGGATCTTCCGCTATGAGGAGCTGCACGCGCCGAGCTGGGACCCGCTCGTCTACAACCCCGGCGACGGCCTCTTCGGGCTCCTCTCCCAGAAGACCCAGCCGGCCGAGGTCCGGTTACGCAGCCTTTGCGGGCGCTTGGAGGCGATTCCTGAACTGGTGGATCTGGCCCACCGGCAGCTGGCTAATCCTCCGCACATCCACACCGAGACCGCCATCCAGCAACACCCCGGTGTGGTCAAGTTGGTGCGCGACGACGTGGACCGGCTGGTAAGCCAGGTCAGCGACATCTTTCTGCGGGGCCGGGTGGCGAAGGCGCAGCAGCAGGCCCTGGCCGCCTGGGAGAGCTTTGGGCGTTATCTAGAGGATTCCCTGGACTCAGCCCAGGGAGACTTCCGCCTCGGCGAGCGACGCTTCGCTGAGAAGCTCCACCTCGATCTCCACTCACCGTTCAGCCCCGACGAGGTGCTCCGCCGCGCCAACGCCCACCTAGAAGCGCTGACGGCTGAGCTGGCCGAGGCGGCGGGTGAGCTCGTCGGGGGCGAGGGAACGCAAGAGGAGGTGATCCGGCGAGCGCTGGATCAGGTGGCGGAGCAGAGGCCAGACAACCAGACGATCCTGACCGAGGCGCGCACTTCTCTGGATGAGCTGACCGCAGCCGTGGGTGCGTCTGGGATGTTCACCGTGCCTGAGGACCCCTACGACCTCGAGGTGGTTCCCGAGTTCATGCGGGGAACCGCTTCCGCCTACTGCATGCCGGCGGGACCTTTTGAGGAAGGCGCCCACTCCAAGGTGATGATCGCCCCCACCCCCGATGACTGGAGCCCAGATCGGGTCGACTCCTTCTACCGCGAGATCAATTCCTCGATGTTGGTGATGCTCATGGCCCACGAGGCCATGCCCGGCCACGTCATGCAGCTGGCCAAAGCTCGGGCCTTCCGGGGTCCGACCAAGGTCAGAGCTGCGTTCTACAACGGGCCCTTTGTCGAGGGCTGGGCGTGCCAGGCGGAGCGCATCATCGGCGAGCTGGGGCTGGGCGGTCTTCCGGTGCGAACCCAACGGATCAAGGTGCACATCCGCTGCACCATGAACGCCATCCTCGACGCCGCCGTCCACGCCGGAGGCATGGACGAGGATGAAGCCGTCGCCATGATGACTGAGCGCGGATTCCAAGAACTCGCCGAGGCCAAGGGCAAGTGGCGCCGCGCCTGTCTCACCTCCGCCCAGTTGTCCACCTATTTCGTGGGCTACACGGAGCTCCAGGACCTCTTCGCACAGTTGGCGCCGATGACCTCCTACGACGAAGTCCTGGCGCATGGGTCCCCACCCACCTCGCTCCTCGCCGGTCTGCTCAACTAACCCAGCAGCTAGGCGCCGCTGTCTCAGCTTGCGCAAGCTGGCCCACTCGCTGGTGTCCACACGGCCACGTCACGCGGCCGTTCGTACAGCTCGTCTAAGGGACGGTGCCGACCGGCTCAGTCCTCCGCTTCTATGCCTTGGTGAAGCTGAGACACGGGACTCGCGGCGGTGCACGCGGCGTCGCAGTCTCTCGCTCGGTTTCTGCTGTGCCTCCGTTCCAGTTGTAAGGCGTGGACGTGGAGAGCAGGCTACGTCCCGCGACACGTCTTCCGTCGCCCGCCATACAGGCGCGTACCCCCGGCCGCCTGGACGAGTGATTCAGAGCCCGCCCGAGTACCTGAAGCTGATCCGGGTCCAGTCCGGGGTTAGCGCCCCTTCCAGGTCCTGAGGTCGGGCATCGTCCAGCCGCTGCGGCGGGCGAACAGGGCCGCTCCACCGCCGACGATCCCCAAGAGAGCCAGCCCTGCAGAGAGGAGCAGACCGCCCGTCGGCGAGGCGGCGGAGTTGCTGGCCAAGGCGGCCGCGGGATGCGGGCCGGGGGCCACAGTTGCCGCTCCAAAACACACGATCGGACCCGTCGAGGGGGTCACGGACGCGCTAGCTGAAGGTGAGGGCGTCACCTGGGGAGACGCGGTGGTGGTCGGCATCGGCAACGGCTGGCGGGTGGGCGTGGAGTTGGGCGCGCTGTCTGACGAGCCGGGTGCCGATCCTGACGCCGCGCCCGAGGGAAGGACGGCGGGACCGACCACGACCGGCCCTATCCCTGTGAGCGGCGAGCAGATTGGCGAGGGCGTGGGAGCGGGAGTAGGTGTGGTCGAGGGCGGAGCCGGCGCGATCACCAATCCGGCGGGTTGGACTCCACTCCCCAGCAGAATGGGCGCGCTCGGGGTCTGGTCGAGAAGATCCATCGAGAGGACCTCACCCTCGCCAGCTGCGTTGGTTCCTTCCAGGTAAGCAGCGGTGCCATCCGGGGTAACTCCGATCTCCCCAGGGATGAACCCCGCAGCCAGCGTGCCTGGAGCAGCGGCAACAGTTGTGGTCGTGGGGTCAATCGTCTGCAGCTGCTCGAGGCTGGCGTCAGGCAGATAGAGTTCGCCCGTTCCAGCGTCGAGTGCCATCCCCGAGAGCTGAGCCGTGGCGGGTAGTGCGATCAGTGAGCTCTGGGGAGCGCTATTGGTGAGTGAGCTCTGGGAAGCGTTACTGGCGAGGTCGATTACCGCCAGTGCCGGACCTGTGGGAGGGGCCGTCAGCACGTAGAGATGGGAGCCGTCCGTCGACGGAATCAAAGTGCCCGGGGCGGAGACCGGAATCGGCGGTCCAGCCACGGTGTTGGTGGCCGTGTCGATCACACCCACCGAGGTGCCCTGAATGCCGCCATCAAAATAGAGTGAGCTACCATCGGGCGAGATGGCCAGATTGTCCACCGCCCCTGTCGCGATCGCAGGCGCCATCACCTGCCCCGTGAGCAGGTCGACCTCGACCACCTGACCGGCGGGAGCCTCGGCCACGTAGAGGTCCTGCCCGTTGGGTGTGACCACCATCGGTCCGGGGTCGACACCCGACCCCAGTTCGATCGAGGTTCCCTTGTACCTGTCGGTGGCGGTGTCGATGACTGCGATCGCGCCGCTGGCGAAGTCGACATAGACCTGCGACCCGTCCGGGCTGATGGTCAAACCCTCGACACCACCTGGGACCGGAGCGGGAATGGTAGTCGGATTGGTGAGGCCAGTCTGGAGAACGTAGACGGCCCCCGATTGGCCATCACCAACCAGCACCGAGTAGCTGGGTAGCGCTGCAGCTGAGACGACCCGAGCGCCCTCCGCCGCGGCCCCCCCGAGCATCAGCACCGCACCAACAAGACCCATAGAGACCGGGAAAGCGCGCCAGGAATGCCACGTCCGCCGTCTCGCCGCCGCTGCTTTTGCTTCCATGTGAAGGAGAGACGCCCGAAATCGGCAATTGGTTCCCGCGGACGAGCTTGCCAACTGCTGCCCCGTTCCGGACAGTTCCCTTTCGCGCTGCCGGCGTACGATGGCTGACTTCCACCCAGTGGAGTAGCGAACGCCGACTAGCCAGGATCGGTTGGAACTCCACCCGGGCCAGCCCCGCCGCAGGCCGCTACCGTCCTCGCAGCGACTGGCGACGTTCATGTCGGCGGAGATGAGTCGGCTACTCAGGCAACTCGAGGACTGATCAATTCAGGCGATAGCCGGCGGCGGGGTTCCTTCCCCCTCCTCCAATGCGAACTGGTCAGGCGGCGGCCGGGGCGACTCGGGGTAGCGTCAGAGACGGTGCACCTCGAACTGAGGAGAAATGGGATGAAGATCGCCTGCTTGCTCGCCGCGGATTTTGAAGACTCGGAGTTTCAAGAGCCCTACGAGAAGTTCCAACTGACGGGCCACGTGGTCACCGTGATCGGCAGGAGGGCCGGCCAGGAGTTGAGCGGCAAGAAGGGCACCGTCACGACCCACACCGATCGAGCCATCGGCGAGGTCAGACCCGAGGACTTCGGCGCCCTCTTCCTACCGGGAGGGTATTCCCCGGACCAGCTTCGCTCCGACGAACAGATGGTCGGATTCGTCCGCGATTTCATGGACCGGGAGATGCCCGTGCTGGCGATCTGCCACGGACCTCAGCTGCTGCTCACCGCCCAGCGTGTCAGCGGCCGCCGGATGACCGCCTGGAAGACCGTTCAGGGAGACCTTCGGGAGGCCGGCGCCGACGTCGTCGATGAGCCCGCCGTGGTCGATCGAAACCTGGTCACGTCGCGTCAGCCAGAGGACATCCCCCAGTTCGTGGCCGCCAGCTTGGAGCTCCTCGGCAGCTGAACCTGGCCGGGGAAGCGGTGCTACCGTGCCCCGGCCTAGGCGAGCCGGCCCCGATCAGTGCCCGGGATTCCACCACCAAGGCGGGGTCGGAGTGGGCGGGGCTGGAGGAGTCGGAGTGGGTGGGGCTGGCGGGGTCGGAGCGGGCGCGGTCGGAGTTGGTGGCGGGGTCGGTGCCGGCCTCGAGGGCGGCGGTGTCGGTGCGGGCGACGTGGGTTGGGACGGAGCGGGCTTGGTCGACGGGGCCGGAGTTGGCGTTGCCGACGCGCTCGGAGATGGAGTCGGGGTGATGCTGGGATGAGTGAAGATGCGGCTGTCCAAGCCCGAGGTGGTCTGGGCCCCACCGGTCGCCGCGATCTGAGTGGGCGCGGCCGACCGGTGAACTAGGGCCGGCAGTGCGCCGGCACCGGCCACAGCCATGGCGCCGGCCGTGCCGGCGGCTGCCGCGGAGCCGCTCAGGCCGGGACTGACTCTGGTCATCAGGGCGGCCAGATCCCCGAGCAAAGGAAGCTGGGAGATCAGCGACCCGATCCCCAACCCCCCCCAGAGCCGGCCCACCGAGACATTGAGGAATGCACGCACGATCGCCGGGTCGAGCTGGGTTCCCGATGCTCGCACCAGCTCCGACCGGGCGGCGGCGACTCCGATCGGACGGCGGTAGGAGCGGGGAGCGGTGATCGTCTCGTACACGTCCGCCACCGAGACTATCCGCGCCCCCAGGCTGATCTGCTCTCTGGCCAGACCGTGCGGGTAGCCGCTGCCATCGAACCACTCGTGATGCTGAACCACCGCGTCGCCCCAACGCTCCAGCCAGGGCAGCACCGGGGCAATCAGAGCGGCTCCCGTCTCAGGATGGGCCCGCAGCGCGGACCACTCCGAGTTGTTCGGCTTGGACGGCTTGTTGAGGATCTTGGCCGAGACCCGAAGCTTGCCAATGTCGTGCAGAAGCGCCGCCCAGCGGATCCTTCCCCGATCCCGCTCGGAGAGGTTGAGCTCGGCCGTGATCATGTCGGTGAGCACCCGGACCCGTTCTGAATGGCCCCGAGTGCGGCGGTCGTGGACGCTCAGTGCCGCCGTCAGCTCGAGAACCGTCTGGGCCGCCGCCAGATCGCCGGCCCGGGATGCCTCATGGGCCTTCTGCAACTTGACCATGAGCTCCTCAGGGCGCCCGGCCCGGCGAGCCAGATCGAAGCGCTTGGGGGCGTGGTCGGGAAAGAGCAGAGACACGTCGAGCAGGGCCGCCAGGGGGAGAAAACGGCGCATGCCACGCTCGACCGCGAACAAGGTGATCAGGGCGATCACGGTGAGGGTCACCCACCACTCCAGGATTCCCACCCAACCGTGCGGTGGAGGCACCAGCCGCTCGAGCAACTCGGCGACGACCACCGCCGCCGCGATGGGAACGATGAAGACTGCTGCCCGGATGGCCAGGCTGAGCCAGGGGTGGGTCTCCCAAGCGTGATCGGGCCCGGGCACCGGTCGGACGGTCTGGGTCAATTCCGCTTCTCCTGGGCTTCTCTCCCCGAGCCGTTCTGACCAGATCAGAGAGCTCGAGATCAGTCGGTTTGGCGCCAGGCTAGCTCGGGAGCTTCAATCTGCCTCCCCCGTCTCGGTGACGTCCTGGTCACGGAATCGCGAGATGCCGGCGGCGACGGGGAGTCCGAAGAGCGACGGAAGTGCGACCAAGCCCCCCGCTTTACGGTGAGGGCGCCCGCTCAGGCCTCGTCGAAACCCCAACTGCCAGGAAAGAATCGCCTGAACGCCAGATAGGCCCCAATTGCCACAACGCACCAGGCCGCGATCGCCAGCAGCAGGGCGAGGCTGGGGGCCAGGCGGGGCAGGAGCTTCCAGGCAACCCATCCGAAGGCGATCAGGCCGAGTCCACCCAGTTGCCCTCCCTTGGCGTCTGAAGTCGCCTCGCCTATGCCACGCTGCCTTTCGATCAGGGTCAGGCTGGCCGGCAGGATGGCGGGGAAGGCGAGGAAGACCCCTCCCACCCGGAGTCCCCAAACAGCGCTGATCAGTACCGCCGCCGCCGACACCCCGGCTCCGAAGGCAAATCGGAGCAGGTAGCCTCCGGGGTTGATACCCCGGAGCTCCGCTGGATCCAATCGAAGCGGCTGCGGACGGCGCCTGATCCTTGCCTTCACCGGAAGACGACCACCATGACGATGGCGCTGCTGAAGAACCAGACGGGAGCGGCCAGCAGGGAGCCGCGGATGGCTCTGTGTCGGCGCACCGTCACCACTGCCAAGGCGCAGAAGATGACCATGCCCAGGCCGCCGGCGACCATTCCCGACGCGGCCAGGGCGGCGTCCTTAGATCCCACGGCAATATCCGACACCACCAGGCTGGCCAGAGCAATGGAGGGAGCGGCGGAGAAGAGGCCGGCAAAGTCCTTAGGTTTGATGGTTTCAGCCAGGATGGCGAAGCAGACCACCAGGACGCCCCCTGCCAGGGCGTGGATGGCGACGGACAGTAGCAGTTGGCCCATGCGAGTGCCCCCACGTGCCGTTCCGACCTCTTCGACGGCCCCTCAGAAAGCGCCCCCAAGTTGGTAGCCAGATCCTACTCAGAGCCGGGCCGGGGGTGGTTGCACGAGTTCGCCAGGACCGTGTGGAGGGCAAAAGCTCTGAAACGAGCGCCAGTGCCGCCGCGGAGCCAGGCCGCCCAGGTAAGAGATTCGAGTCGCCAGAACCAATCGCCGCCAAGAGACTGAGCAGAATGGCAAAGGTTGCAGCACGCTAGCCGGCCCGCTGAGCCTGAATCGGGTGGCTACGGTCGGCCAGGGTTCAGCGCCGCATCCAGTGCCTCGGCTGGCGCTCTCTAGCGACCACCGAGAGCGGACTGCAGTTGCGCCTTGCTCATGCTCGAGCGGCCTTTGATGGCCCGCTGCCTGGCTTCTTGATAGAGCTGGTCCCGGGTACGCCCACCTGGGCCACGGTGAGAGCGGAGCCCGCCCCGGCGTCCTGAGGAGATGTCCTCAGTCGAGGTCCGGCTGGCTGCCTTGGACTCGCCCTTCCGAGCCCGCTCTTTGTTGACCGTCCGAGCGGCGATCTCCTTGGCTAGTCCGCTCGGTCTGCCCTGCTGCTTGAGGCTGTCCTTGACGTGCTCGTACTGACGCTCACGCTGCGCGCTCCACTCAGCCTGGGGCATGTGCTGGTCTCTGCCTCCGTCTTCAGGCCGCCACGGCGGGGATGTCCATCGCCGAGGTGTTGCCAGCAGCCGAAAGTCGCAGCGGCACGGGAGCTCCGGCTGGACCCGGCAGGGTGCCCCGGATTCCCCGGATCGCCCGGTGCACGAGGAGCTTGACCGCCTCCACGCTCCGTCCCATCTGGACGGCGATCTCGCGAAGCTCCAATTCCTCTCCATAGCGAAGCCAGAGTGCTCGCCGCTGCGAGGCGGGCAGACTCTTGGAGAGCTCCCAGACCTGACGGACCAGGTCTCGGGAGACGACGACGTCGGCCGGATTGGGAGCCGAGTCTGCCACTTGGACCGCCTCGTCCAGTTCGCTGGTGGGACGGGCAGCACGGTAGTGATCGGCCACTCGGTGAGCCGCGATCGTGTAGAGCCAGGGGAGAGCCGAAGCGCGCATCGTGCGGTAGCTCTTGAGCCCAGCCACGGCCTTGCAGAAAACATCGCTGGTGATGTCTTCTGCCTCCGCCGGCGACCCCACCCGGGCCCGCACGTAGCGGAATACCTCTCGGTAGTGAAGCTGATACATCTCCGCAGCCATCGCCTCGAGGACTTCGAGTCCTCGTGCATCGGACGCGATATCGACAGTATTGCTGGTGACCAGATCGCCCACAGCCATTCTCTCCTGATCGTGTTGCCGCGCCATGGCCGGAAAATTAGCACAGGGCGACGCGGCTGTGCAAGCGGCCGAGTATTAAAATTCCCCTGTTTTTTATGGGAATATTGCTGCAACCATACAGTGCATCAGGCTGCTAATTCAAGTCCAGAACGGTACACCTGACGAAGTATTTGCACGCCCTTGAACGGGCTTCTGGTGATTTGCTTCGGTGTTCGAAATATCTCACCTGTTTACTAAACCCAGCGACTAATGCAAATGCGAAACAACCCCCCAGTCGCGGCGTTAGTCAGCGATGAGGCCTGGGGGCCAGCGCCAAGGCAGCGTCCGGGTCTGGCCAACCCAGAGCGATCAGATTTCACGGAGGAGAGGAGTTGTCCGCAACCATGACGAGTCCAGCGACGCCTCGCGCTGGGGGCTTGTCGGACGAAATGTCGGTCTGGCGCTCGGAGGCGGGGGAGATGGATCAGGCCAACCGGGAGATCCGCCTAGCCCTGGACCGCGGCCGGCGGGGACACCTGCTTCAGCTGCGCAAGCGTCGCTGCCTCCATGCCATCGACGACTGTCTCACCCGGTTGGAGGATCTGCACGCCAAGGGGGCACAGATCGCCAGGCGGGATGGCTGCCGCAAAGTGGTCGCCCAGCTGGTCGAAGCAATTCGCGAAGAGCCCCCGGATGAGGTTCAGACCGCTCGCAACTCCTACGACCTGCACTCGGCTCTGCTCAACTGGCAGTCGGGGGTCCTCGACGCGCTGGTCCCGCATCGGCGGGAGCGGTTCCCCGACCTCGACCAGGAGCGAGATGAGTGGCCCCGTCCGCGCCGGCGCCGGCGCCGCTCGTCCGGAGCTGGCGCCCTAGCCGCAGCCTGAGCGTCACCGTCTTTGCCGGGTTCCGACCCGTCCCGACCTTCATGCTTGTCGCATGGACCCTGGGGTGAGGGGGAAAGTAGCTCTTACCCGGGCGATGGTCGGGCTGGCGGTACTCGCCGCCCTGGTGGCTCTCCCTGCCGCACCGGTACTGGCCGCGGCTAAAGTCAAGGCGCTCCCCTCCCCGATCTACCAGCCCGGGTCTGTCCCCATCGGAGCGGACGTCTCCTATCCGCAGTGCGGACACCGCCTGCCGTTCGGGCAAGCCTTCGGCATCGTCGGCGTCAACGGCGGGAGGGCCAGCACCTTCAACCCCTGCCTGGCCACGGAATTAGCCTGGGCCGACCACGATTCGACGGACGACGGCCTCGAGCCGGCGGTCTCGGTTTACCTGAACACGGGCGACCCGGGCAGCACCTACCTGGGCGAGACCGTGCCCGACTGGCCCACCTCGGGCCTGACGCCGATCGGCCCCTGCCTGGCCACGGAGCTACTCGGTCACTGGCCCGGTCTCGGTCAGACCTCTCCTGCCTGCGCCTACCAGTACGGCTACCAGCGAGCTCAGGCTGATCTCGCCTGGCTCAGCCAGGCCGCCGCCCAAGCCCGCATCTCCGAGAGCATTCGATCGGTGCCCGTCTGGCTCGACGTGGAAACCTCCAACACCTGGCAAGCGTCGACCGAGCTCAATCTGGTGGACCTCCAGGGCATGGTCGCCGCCCTCCAGACGGCGGGGATGACCCAACTCGGCGTCTATGGGATAGGAGCGGAGTGGCTGGAGATCACCGGGGGCACCCAGGACGTGGCCGGCGGCTCCATCTTCGCCCTGCCCAGCTGGCTGCTCGGTTCCGGCTCGCTCGCCCAGGCTGAGAGCAGCTGCCAGTCAGAGCCGCTCAGCGGCGGCGAGGTGGAGATCACCCAGTTTCCGCTCCCCAACGTGGACGGCGACTATGCCTGCTAGGGACTCCCGACCCGGTTTCCAGGCAGCTAGGCGAGAAGCTGCGCTTCGGTAGCTGCCCCAGTCGGTGAGCCTTCGGCGGCCACCACCAAGCCGTCCCGTAAGACCAGCGTGTTGGCCCGTATAGCAGGAATCCTGACCCCGGGGACGATGATCCCGGTCAGGTTGAGCGGGTCCGCTGCAGAGAGCCGAACCATGAGTTCACTGCGTTCGCCGCGGCGTAGTGAGCGGAGCAGGTCGATGGCCTCCGGCATGGCGTACTGCTCGCCCGAGAAGCCGGTGACGAATCGCCCGCCCCGGACGGTGCCGCGAGCCTCCATCCGACGCAGCGCCCAGAGGATGTCGCGCCAGGGAACGGCGAAGCTCTCCCGGGCGACCAGGTCGTGGA
>PLDE01000118.1 GCA_003135035.1 Candidatus Dormiibacterota bacterium
CCGGGGCAGCGGGGAACACCTTGACCAACTGGGCTCCCAGTTCCTCGGCCCGGGCGATCTCGGTCGGGGTTAGGGCTCCCATCACCAGCGGCACCTGGGCGCGATTGGCGACTTCCGCGACGGCGGGGACCAGATAGGGAGTGACCAGGTATTGGGCTCCGGCCTCGATCGCCCGGCTGGCCAGCTCGGCATCGGTCACTGTGCCGACACCGAACGAACACTCCTGACCCAGGTCCCGGCTAGCCCTGAGCTCCCGGATCAAGTCGAAAACCCCCGGGGTTGCCACGGTGATCTCCACCGAGCCGATTCCCGCCCGGGCGGCCACCGCGACCGCCTGCGCAGCCTGAGCGCGGTCGTTCCAGCGAATGATCGCCGCCAGCCGGTTGGGGAAGAGGGCAGAAACCCCGGGTGCCAGCATCAGCCCAGCTTAACGGACCACAGTCCCCCATCGCGATCGGCGAGCGCGCCTGGGGTCAGTCGGACCCCTGCTGGTTCTGCCGAATGATGCTCTCGATGACGTCGTGACCCGGCGGCCGGTGTGCTGACGTCCTCCGGGACAGCGTCTTGCGGCGGTCGGGACGGACCCCGGACATGTGGCCTTCCTGCTTGTGCCAGACCCTCTCAATGATGACCCGGATCTCAGCCCCGTCGTCAAAGGGAATCCCGTGGGCGGTGAGCGACTGGCGGATCCGGTCGGTCAGCTGGGAACTCTCGTGCAGGTTCAATTGCTCCAGGGCCTCGAGAAGGTCATCGAGACGGCGCAGGACGGAGCGCCGCTCGGTCGTCTCCGCGGATGCCGAAATCATGGGTGAATTATCCGCGCCAGACCGGGCCAGAGGGTGACCTGAGGTGCACCCAGCCTAGCTCGATCCGTCGCGAGCGCTTCCCGAGGTACTTCCCAGTCGAAGAGCCCGATTTTGGCGATCGGCAGTCCCGACCCCGTCCTAGACCGCTCCCGCGGGCAGGGCCAGAGCGATTGCCTGGGTGAGGTCCTGCAGGAGATCGTGAGCATCCTCGACCCCGACCGAGAGGCGCAGGAGATTGTCCGGGACATGTTCCTCGCCGGCCCAGCGAGCGCGTCGCTCCAGCAGCGATTCAACCGAGCCCAAGCTGGTGGCGTTGGTCCAGATCCGAGTCGACCCACAAACCCGCTCGGCGGTGTCGGCGTCACAGTCCAGCTCGACCGCCAGCATGGCACCGAAGCCTCGGGTCATCTGACGCAGTGCCACGGCATGCTGGGGATGATCCGCCAGCCCCGGATAGTGAATCCGGGTCACCGCCGGTGACTCGCCGAGCCGGGCTGCGAGAAATGCTGCGCTCTCCGTCTGGCGACGCAGGCGCACGTCCAAAGTGCGCATGCCGCGCAGCGCGAGCCAGGTTTCCAACTGGCCCGGGATGGCGCCGGAATTGCTTCGGTGGTACCGCAGTTTAGGCAGTAAATCGCTGATATTTGTGATGACCGCGCCGAGCATCAGGTCGCTGTGCCCACCGATATGCTTAGAGAGCGAATGCACGACTACGTCGGCACCCAGCCGAAGCGGTTGCACCAAAAGGGGCGTGGTGAAGGTGTTGTCGACGACGATCACTGCTCCCGCCTGGTGTGCGATTTCGGCGCAGCGCTCTATGTCAGGCACCGTCAGCAAGGGGTTGCCCAACGACTCGATAAGCAGGAGAGCTGCACCCTGGCAGGCACGGCGGACGGCGGCCAGGTCGGTGGCATCGACCAGCTCGGCGCTGCAACGGCCGCCAGCGGTCAGGTGGCTGAGCAGCTCCCGGGTGCCGATGTAGGAGTCCTGGGCTGCAACCACCTTGGCGCCGCTGCCGCAGCTCTCCAGGACTGCCGAAATCGCGGCCATCCCGGAACCGAAGATGAGTGCACCCTGACCCTCCTCGAGGTCGGCCAGCGCGCCCTCCAGGCGCTCCCAGTTCTCGTTGTGGTCGCGGCCGTAGGAATAGGCGCGGGAGTTGCCGTGGCTGTAGACCACGGACATCTGCAGCGGCGGCACCAGCGTTCCACTGGGGCCATCCGGTCCGTTGCCGGCGTGGACCACCCGAGTGGCTAGGTTCGCCTTTCGCGGCATTGGGTCGGATCTGCTCACTGCGGGCTCAGTCGGGTGCCGGTCGGGAAGCTCGCAGCAGGACCTCGCGGGCCATCCGGCCGTGCGCCTCGTCGACCATCTCCTCACCCATGCGGCTGGCGCCTCCTTGACCCTCGAGGGCGGCCAGGATCTGCTCGGCCTTGCGAATTTGCTCCGCATCGGGGTTGAAGGCTCGGTTGACCGTCTCCAGCTGAGAGGGGTGGATCACCCACTTGCCGTCGTAGCCGAACTGCGCCGCTCGCTGCGAGGACCGCTCCAGGAGCGCACTGTCGGAGATGTCCGAGCAGGGACCGTCAATTGCCTGGAGACCGTGAGCCTTGGCGGAGGTGGCCATTCGGAAGAGCGCGTAATGCCAGATGTCACCCGCATACGACTCGGTTTCCTGGCCAATCGCCAGCTGGGGCATGCCCATGGCGGCGGCGAAGTCTCCCGGCCCAAAGATGAGTGCCTCCGTGCGGGTGGAGGCGGTGGCAATCTCGGCCACCGCCTCGAGGCCCAGGGGCGTCTCGATCTGGAGCTCGAGGCCGATCGGCGAGGCGCCTCGGTCGCCCGTCTCCAGGGCAGAGAGCAGGTGATCGATGAAGGCGACCTCACCCACCGAGGAAACCTTGGGAACGACCAGACAGGAGATCTTGTCGGCCACCTGGGGCACCAGCGCGAGCACGTCCTGGACGGCCAGGGGACCACCTATGGCGTTGATCCGGACCGCCACCGAGCGGCCGCCGAAGTCCAGCTCCCGGAGGATCGCGACCACCTGCCCGCGGGCCCGCTCCTTCTCAGCGGTCCCGCTGGGAACCCCATCCTCGAGGTCGAGGACGACCTCGGCGGCAGCCAGCGTGATTGCCTTCTCGGCCATTCGTCGGTTGT
>PLDE01000167.1 GCA_003135035.1 Candidatus Dormiibacterota bacterium
CGGCTCGGGCCTGAACGATGTCGGGCCAGTCTTTGACGTCGGGCCCGGGCCGAACGTGCTTGACCTGGGGTCCCTTGGCAAGCGCGTCACCAATACGGGTGCGGCCCTTGTCTCCAGCTTCATCGGCGTCGAAGGCCAGGAGGACCTTCGTCGTGCTTGGCAGCGCAGCGAGGCGATCGATCGACCGTGGATGCTGCAGCCCTCCCAACGCGACCGCGGGGGCGCCGCAGAGGTAGGTAAGGGCGATCGCGTCCAGCGCTCCCTCGGTGACTGCCAGGCACTCGGCAGAGAGAGCGGCTTAATTGAAGAGGCCCAACGGCCAACGGCGCTCACTTTTCGTGTAGAGGTAGCGGCGATGGGGCGGAGTGTCGGCGTCCACCGCACGGCCGCAAAGGGCACTTGTACGGCCCTGCCAGGAGAATGGCATGACGACTCGCCCTCGCATCACATCAGCACCCGCCCAGGCGCCGTCGGCATGAACCAGACCAGCATCAGCGAGCTCCGCCAGGGTGACTTTCTCGCCTCGAAGTCCGACTCGCCCCAGCAGAAAGCGGCCTCCGGGGGCCCAGCCACAACCCGGCTCGGGTAGCCCTCTCTTACGCATGTAGCGCATGGCCGGTGATCCCGGGAGGAGCTTGCGGTATTCATCCATAGCCCAGCCCAGAAGGGCCGCTTGCCGTGACGGGACCACCTCGGCTGCCTTCGGGCTAAAGGCTTGACGGATAGGAAGTGGAGCTGGTCCAGATGCAGCTGCTCCCCTCCCGAGGACTCGCCTCTCGCGAAGAGCGCTAGTCGTCTCCTCCTTCGGGCACCCTCCAAAGCAGTGCCAGACCGCTCCGCCATCCTGGCCTGGCTTCACCGAAAACGACGGAGACGGATCGGTGTGGGCTGGGCAATGAGTCAGGCCCCGTCCGTTGCGAGCGCTTTGGTGACAAGGGCAGGATCCCCGCCCACACTCCAGCGCCTCCAGTAGCTCCCCAGAGTTGACGGGAGTGAACGATCGCTGAAGTGCCATACGGGAAATATGACACGCGAACGATGACAAATTAGAGACAGTGCGCCACTGAGCTAGCACTTATGGTAAGCGTGGGAGTGGGCTAGTCGTAGCTAACTGGTTGTCGAGATCAACGCAAGAGGAGAGGCTTGTCTGGATTCGGCTCCCAATCTTGACTCCAGGTGCTTCCCAAGTGGCGCCGCGCTCCCACGCTTCGGCGAGGTGGTCCGCCGCGAAGCGGCTTCTCTTCCGCTACCTCTGAGCTGCGGCGGCACCGACAGAGCGCTCTGCCCCTGGTCCTCAGCACGGCTGCCACCATCCTGAGTGCGAGGAGGAGGACCAGGAGGTAGACCAGGGCGGTGATATAGGGGGTGGTGGGCATACTCGGCATCGGCATCGGCACTGGCTCAGGTTCCTTCCCCGCCCAAGCCGGTCCGGGGGCTAGCCCCGGGGGAGGACGCCACGGCGACATCCTCTCCCCTCAACCATTCAGTGGGCGCGCCGGGAGAGAGCGGCGCCAGCGTGCGGTTGGACTCGACGGCTACGGCAATGTGACGGCTGCGCAGCGCAAAGGGGATGCAGACCACCACGAACGCGGCGCCGGGGATGGCGAGCACGATTCCCGGTGTCACCAAGGCGACCAACGCCCCCCAGCCGATGCTGGCAAGACCCATGGCCCCGGTGGTGAGTGAGAGCTGGACACTCGCGACCCGGCCCCGCATCGCGTCCACCGATGCGCCCTGGTTGGCTGAGTAGATCGTGGCCATGAAGACCGCCTGGGAGGCTCCGGCCACCCCAGAGGAGATGAGGTCAACATCTAGCTGGTGGACCAAGCCCAGGCTGATCAGGGGCAGGCCGCTGAGGACCCCGGAGAAGACCAGGATCGGTGCGACCGAGACCCGTCCTCCCAGCCTCATCATGATGAGGGGGTNNCCCTGAGATTCGCGGTCGCGACTGCGGGAAGGATCCCGATGCTTGCCATCGTCAGGCTGCAGTGCAGGCCGACCCAGAGGAGAAGCGTCCCGATTGGGGCCTGGCGGCGTACATACGACAGTCCGGCAGCGATCGGCGCCACGATGCCGGGCCGCTGGACGACGCGGACAGGCGTGCTCACCGATCGGCGGATACGCCAGAACATGGACAGCCCGGCGACATAGAAGGCCGTGCAGAGGAGAAATGTTGCCCCCGGGCCGGAGGTGGTCAACACCACGGTGCCCACGGCGGGGCCGGTGAGCTCCGCCCCCTGCTGGGCGATTCGGGCGGTCATGCTCGCGTTGAGGAGCCTCTCTGGGCCAACGATCTCGGGAATCATCGCCTGCCACGCGGGGCCTTGTACGGAGTTTCCGATCCCGACCACTGCGGTGACGACCAGCAGGTTGGTCAGGTCCAGTTGCCCGGTAAAGGTGAGAGCCGCCGCCACGCCGCATGCTGCTGCGTTGAGCAGTTGGCCAGCAGTGGCCATTCGGGCTCGGTTATGGCGATCGGCGACGCTGCCGGCGAACAGCCCGAAGAACATCGACGGGACCAGCAGGAGCATGCTCACCAGGCTCGGCCACAACGAGGAGTGATGCCCCAGCCGGTAGGCCTCCCAGCCCGCGACCAGAATCACGGCAAACCGACCCGAGTTGCCACTCAGTGCCCCCGCCCAAACCCACCGGAAGGGCAAGACCTCGAACGCGGCGAACATCCCCTGGCCCCCTAGTCCGCCCAGTCTGCCACCACGGCGCTTGCCGGGTTGAGGAGGTGGAGTCATGCGGCGGCTCCGAACACGGCGACTCTGTCGGAATACTGCATGACTATTCGACTCTGAGCGTTGTGCCGGTGAATTGCAGGCCCAGCGCGCAGGACGTGCACTTATCTGCTCTCAGGAGGAGGTCGATCTTGGCATGAACCCTTGGAGGTGGCTCGGTAGGACCTTCGACTGNNCCACCGCGATGGCTGATCTCGCCCCGAGGCGACATTGGGACAGAACCTCCAGCCCAGGCGGCCGCCCGGCCCGGCTGACGGCGGTAAGGTACTGGGGCATGAGGAAGAAGGGCTTGGTCGGTGCCAAGGGCCGAGCATGAACCCTTGGAGGTGGGCGGCGGCGATCTTGCTGATTGGAACTCACGCCGCCTGCCACTGAGGAGCCTCCAACCCGCCGAGGATGGCAGCTAGCTCGTGAGGCCCGTAACGGGCGACGGGCAGGCCCGAGCAACGCTCCGGCCCGTCGGCGGCGAAGGTCCCGAGGATGGCCATCGCTCCCGGGAGGACCGCGGCTCGCAGCGCCTGAAGGTAACGGTGCCGGTCGCCGGGCGTGACAATGAGGTGGAAGACGGCCCGGTCGTGCCAGAGATCGTAGGTGGCCACCGGCTGCCAGGTGAGCAGATCCGCGGGTACCCACTTGACTCGGGCCAACAGACCGAGTCGTCGCCGGCTGGTGTCCAGAGCAGCAGCGGATATGTCGAGCATGGTGGTATCGGTGTACCCGCGCGCGAGGAGAGCATCTACGAGCATAGACGTGCCACCGCCCACGTCCAGCACGGCCGCGTCCGGGGGCATGCCACGCTGCTCGATCCACTTCAGCGAAGCCGAAGGCTCTCGCTGGTACCAGCTGACCTCGGTCGGGGTCTTCTGCTCGTAGATGGCTTCCCAGTGCTGGTGCCGGCGTGCTGACGACGCCCCGGCATCATTTGGTGGCATGGCGACATTGTCCCGCGTCCAGGGCGCCGAGCGGCGACTTCAATGGTCGGTTGCCGCACCTTCGAGTGAGGTAGAAGGGTTATTCTCGGTGTTGGAGGTACGCCGTGAACGTCACCGTGTTGCACGTCGAGGACTGCCCGAACCTCGCTCCACTCATGGAGCAGCTAGACGAGATGCTCGGCGGTCGCGACGATATCATCCTCAAGACCCGCCTCGTCACATCGGACTCCGACGCCGAGCAGCTCGGCTTCCACGGATCCCCGACCATCCTCATCGATGGACTCGATCCCTTCCGGAGTCCCGGAGAACCTGTCGGCTTGTCCTGTCGGACTTACGACACCGGGTATGGCACACGAGGATGGCCGACCCATGCACAGCTGGCAACGATTCTCCCGGTCACCAGCTGAACCGGGAGTGCGTCGGGCCGCCCCCGAGGATTTCCTTGGGGACTGGGCTCTCAGCTACCTGCCGTGATCTCGGCCAAGGCCACCTGGATGGCACCGCCATTTGGGACCGCACTGAAACCGGCCTACACACTCACCCCCAGCCCAGAA